>NZ_JAPEOB010000005.1 GCF_026341775.1 Streptomyces sp. NBC_00654
GAACCTCACCCGGCGCGGCTCCGATCGAACCTGGGGGGCGGAATCGGTCATATGGGGCGGGGTTCTTCAGTCATCGTGCTGGCTGCAACCGCTGACCTCAGCACCTTGTCTTCATCGTCATGACGCCTAGGCGAAGGCCACGATCACTGAACGAACGGGAACTGCGGTTGTGGAGGGTCGGCCGGGCTCTCACCCTCACGTTCGTCGCCGCGGTCCTGGTCGCGAGCGGCGTCTTCTACGGCTTGGTAGTCCTGCTGGACGTCCAGCAGATCGACAGCACCACGAAGCTCGACGCGAAGACGCTCCTCGACTTGGTGAAGCTCTCCTTCGGTGTGGTCGCCGGGGCCGGTGCGCTCGTTGCCCTGGTCGTCGCCTACCGCCGCCAGCGCGTCGACGAAGCCGGCGCCCACCGCGAAGCCACCCGGCTCCACACCGAGCGCTTCTCCCAGGCCGTCGACAAACTCGGCTCCGATTCCCCAGCCGTTCGGCTCGGTGGTGTCCACGCGCTGGCCGGCCTGGCCGACGACGCCCCCACACAAGACCTGCGCCAGACCTGCATCGACGTCCTGTGCGCCTACCTCCGCCTACCCTTCTCCCCTGATCCCGGCGACTTGCCCGATACCTTTCCCGACGGGGCTTCACCCTCCGAGGAACAACGCGATACTCATCAGGACAAGAAGAACAAGTACCTCGCACTGCGTGAGGTCCGGCATACGATCTTGCGTCCTATCGGAGACCACTACCGCATCCCCAAGGGCGCTCACCGCTCGTGGCAGGGTTGCAACCTCGACCTCACCGGGATCGTCATCGACGGTGGTCTGAACTTCGTCGGCGCGACGTTCTCCAGCGGCATCGTGGAATTCTCCGGCGCGACGTTCTCCAGCGGCGACGTGAGCTTCGATTTCGTGGACTTCTCCAACGGCTACGTGGTCTTCGAGCAGGCGGAGTTCTCCGGCAGCAACGTGAGCTTCCAGGGAGGACCAACTACTGGCCCTCCTCCGATACAGCTCCTCGCAGCAATCGGTACTCCGGTGCCATCCGAGGTTCGCCTGCCCGACCATTGGCTTCCTCCTGGTCCATAAAAACGGGGGGGCGAAATCGGCCGTCTACGCCCACTCTGGCCGGTTCGATGACCCGAGCACACGTACACGGCCGGTAGCCGCGCAGTCCAATCAGGTTCCCTGCGTTTACGCCTCCCCCTTTCGCACCTCCTTCGCACCGTACGAGACACAGGCGAGTGTCTGGAGAACCGTCGAACTTCGGCTCGTACCACCAGCCCGGCCCGCGCGGCAGCACCGGCACCGCCCTGGCCAGCGCCACCCTGATCGGGAACTCCACACCCCGAGCCTGCGGGCACGGACACACCGAGGCGCGGCAGGCATTCCAGGCGGCCTACCCGCGCAGCGCCTCAGTGCGCCCGCCGAACGCACCACCGGCGTGTAGTACATCGAGCGGTCCACTCGGTGGACGATGCCCGGCATCGTCACCACAGCCAGGCACTGGAGTGCCGCACCCGAGACAGGGCGCGGGCGTCGCGGCGGGCGGCCGCGTTGCCGATCCGGCTCTGCCGGGACCGGGGCCTGCGGGACTCTCCGGCCGCGAGGCGGCGCTTCCCGGCGTCCTGGAGCCGCCGCCGCTGCTTGTGCAGCTCCAGCTTCTCCGCCGCCTTCGACTTGTGCTTTCGGGGCCGCTTCCAAACCGGCTGCCATCCCAGGTCCTCGTCGAGCTCGGGCTCCTGGTCCTCGTCGAGCGCGGCGGTCATCTCCTCACTCGCTGCGCGGGCTCGGGCGAGGGCGTCCTTGAATCCCGGGATCTGCGGGTTCTCCGGTGTGGTCATGCGAGTCCTCCAGTGGGTGTCCGGCCCGGCGCCTGCTGTACGCCGGGTGGCGGTGTGTGCGACGGGGAGGGCGTCGGCGGGGTGGGGTGCGGCCGGGGGCGGTGGGCGACGGCGCGCTCCCGCACGCCGTCCTGGAGCCTGACGGCCATCTTGGCGACGGCCTCGATCGTGGCGCGGGTCTGCTCCAGCGCGGCAACATCGGTCCCCTGCTGCTCCTGGGCGCGGCCGGCCTTCCGGTCCGTACGCGAGAGCCGCGGGCCGGACCTTGAGGCGCCGGGCACGGCGACGGTGTGCGGGCGGGTGCGGGAGCCCAGGCGCTCCGAGCGGCGCACCGCGTGAACCCGGGCGGCGAGCGCTCCGGCGGCCAGCCGGGCCCGCGCGTAGAGGGGAAGCATCCGGTTGCGGGTCAGCGGGCGCAGCACGGCCTGGCCGTCGGTGTCGTGCGGGTACAGGGCGTGCAGGTCGGCGGTCATCGCCAGGCCCCGGCCGACGGGTCGGGTGTAATTGTCGACGACGGTCTGGACTATCTGTTCGTCCAGGCCGGGCTGGTGCGGGCGGCCGCGCAGGACGTAGGAGAGGTGGCGGCGCGCTTCGGCGAGGAGGTGGTGGTGCTTGAACGCTCCGCGCATCACGTAGACCACGGCCACGGTGTCGACGGCGGCCAGCACTATGTCGACCACCGGCCGCACCCGCGCCCACACCGCCACAGCTGCCGCCCGTGCCCGCTCGGCGAGCCGGTCCACGACGTCGGGACCGAACGCGTCGATGGCTGACTCCCGCCATTGCTCGCGCAGCTTGGACAGCGACCGCGGCTCCTTGCGTTTGGGTGGGCGTGTCCGGTCGGCGGCCCGGCAGGCCAGCCCGTAGGCGGCCCGCTCCCCCGGCTCGTGCCCGTGCTCCTCCACGTACTCGGCAGTGAGGACGAACAGCGCTTCCTCGATCTGCTGACGGCGCGTCGACTGCCAGCCGATGAGCCGCCGGTCGATGCCCGCGATCTCCATGACGGGACGGCGCCCCGGGGTCACCGAGCGCGGCTCCCACGCCCACCCGAGCCGGGCGGACACCTCCTCCATGAAGAACAGGAGGTAGAGAGTGTCAGCGGCAACGATGTGGGACAGCAGCGTGTCCGCCGACAGGTTGCCCCACGTCCCTGACCCGTCCGGGCGCCGGGCGCGGATCGACAGCACGGCGTGATCGTGGAGCAGCGGCTTCGATTCGGCGGCTCGGGACTCGTAGTGCCGGAACACCGCGACGATCAGCCCGTCCTTCACCGGGGCGCGGTGCTTGCCGCCGCTCCCCCAGCGGATCTGCGCGACCGAGTCCCCCAGCCACTTCAGCATCTTGTCCACGGCGGTGTCCTGGCACGACTCCAGCACCAGACGGCACTTGTCATCCATCAGCGCCCACGCGATGTGTGCCGTCGGCGGCGGCCGGAACACCAAGTCCAGGCCCAGCCAGGGGGTGCGCTCCTTGGCCTTCTCGGTCTTCGCCGACCGGTTGTGCTCGATGGGCCTGCCCAGCACGGTCGCCCGCCAGGCCTCCGCCGGGCTCTTGCCCTCCGCCACGAGATCGCGCTCGATCCGGTCGGCGTCCGGGTGCCGGCCCTCCCCCAGGAGCAGCTCGGCCTGCCGCTCGGTCACCACGTCCCCGACCGCAAGGCCGACCGCAGCCAGCCCCTGACCCCTCCAGATCCCGGGCGGGACACCGGCCTCGTCCTGAGCGGCGCGCAGCGCCATGCCTGCGGGGCGGTGGACATCGCCGACCATCACACCGCGGAAGAAGTACCGCCACCCGTCACCCGGGCGAACCTCCGATTTACTGATCACCGGCCCATGGAACACCGGCTTTGACCTGCACAAAAGCGCAATCCGAGGTCCCTCCCGCCGGACGGGAAGCAATCACCGAATCTTCACCGCGGCGCCCGCCAGGCGGGCCGCCACACCAGCCCGAGACGGTAAGCCGACGGTGGGTCTTCCACCCATGGAGATCACACGAGACGGAATCGCCTGCGCCCTCTGCCGCACGACCACCCAGGAGCCCCGGTGTACCTGGTCCTCAGCACCCGGTCGCCCTTCCCTCAACGAAAACAGATCAACGACCGCTGGTGCCCCGCCGGCTGCCATCTGCTCCACCCCGCCCGGTGGCGGGAGGTGATGCCGCCACCCCGCAGCGACTTCTGACGACGCCGTGCGAATACTGCGCCACGACCACTCGGGCCCCACCCCCCCCTGCATCGCACCGCAACTCACTCCACCTTCAACGACGGTCCGCAGACCAACCCCGCACTCCCCCAGCGATGACCAACGAGGTCCCGCCCCGCACTAGTCGCTGACTCCCTTCAACCCGAGAGACACATCCACCGCCCCCGGCACCCACGTGCCGGGGGCTTCGTGCGTCCTGGAGGTTCACCGTGCCCACGTACGAGACCCTGCCCCGCTTCAACGCCGACCTTCATCACCTCACCCCCGCCCAGCGCCATCGCTTCCGCCGCGTCGTGCTGGATGCCTCGTGCCAGACCTACGCCAGTTCCGCCCCGGGCTACGCATCAAGGGCGTGCGCATCTCCCCCGGCGTTACGAACTGACCTGGGCCGGGAACGGCCGCGCAACATGGGAGTACGGAGCCTCACGGAAGCCCGGCGAGTGCCACATCATCTGGCGCCGCATCGGCACCCACAACATTCTCACTAACTCGTGACGATCCATGTCGCGGCACGGCATCGGCAGCGGCCGTTCTCCCCGCGACCGTGACTGTCGGAGTCGTGCCTCGTTGAAGCGGCTGGTGCCGCCTGACGCTGCCGCGACGGTGTCCGGCTGAGTGCCGTCCGGCCCATGACCGGCGGACTGGTAGGCCCGAGAAGCTTCGCTTCATCGCCGCAGACCATTGCGTGGACTGCCACGGTCAGTGCCGTTTCATGGGGCCGGTGCCTCCTCAAGGACCAAGCATGACTTCACACGCACGCAAGAACGCGGCCCGTCGGCAGCAAAACCTGACCGGCATGAACCGGAGGGCGGCCCTGCAGGCCATCCGCGACACCCTCCCCCCTGCACCGCAGTCCCGAAGCGTGGCAAGGCCGACGGGCAGCCAAGCGGACCCTGACGTTGTACCGGCTGAGCTGATCGCCCTTGTGCAGGACTTCACGCGTTGGGGCCGTCGGCATCTGGATGACGCGGTCAGCGTGGCGCGCAGGAACGTTGAGCGGCCAGGCGATTGGCATCGTCTGGTGCTGTACGCGCTGACTGATGCCCTCGCGTACAACTTCCTCATGGTGGGCACCCTCGCCTGCTATCTCCAGGAGCAGGGGATCGATGCGGAGCTGCTGTGCCGTCATCTCCAATCGCCTGACGCTGATCGTTTCATTACTCAGGAGGCACTCGAACTGCTGGCGGGACTGAGGGGCAGGACGGTCGCCGAGGGTCAGCTGGAGCCCACTTGGCATTTCATCGGCAGGCAGATCGCCGAGGCCGGTGTGGAGCGCGATGTCATGTCCGAGTGAAAGTGGACCATGAAGATGCTGTGACCAACGGTGGTTCGGGCTGATTGCGGCGGCGTTGGCCTGCCCACCTCAGTCAGTCTGGACTAGAGCTGTGGCATCCCGGCGATCTGCAGAGCAAACGAATGCGGGCGATGCCCCACACTTCGGAGTGTGGGGCATCGCCCGCCTGGCGGTTCAGCTGGCGTTATGGGCTTCGAGTAGCCGCTTCAGGAGAACGGCTTGCTGAGCCGTGTCCATCTTCGCGAAGACGAGATCCGCGACTTGGTTGCCGTCGAACCAGGGCATCCTGATAACTGGTTTGCCAGTCCCGTCCGGGATTCCGTTGCTGGGTCTCGGGGCAGCGGCAGGGGGTTCCGGCGATGTGCCGGTCGTGGGTTGCACATCACTCTGTGGTTGATCAGGGGTGCTAACGGCGTTAGCACCCGCTGTCTCATGACTCTGGGTGCTAACGCCGTTAGCACCTCCAGACGCATCCTGCCTTCTCCGTTTACCCTTGCTCTGTGCTCGCTTCATCAGAGCGTCGGTAGCCGCCGTGTGCTGTTGCTGCGCAGGCAGCTGTCCCACATTCCGCGCGATCTCGACGGGGAGGCTGCGGTCTTCGACTGCTGCCTGGAGTTCAGGAGTGAGTTTGAGAAGGGCGATGCGCTGTGTGACCCATGGGCTCGACTTACCGAGAGCCCGTGCGACTGCACGTTGCGAGCCGTGGACCTGGACCAGGCGCTGCAGAGCTTTGGCTTCGTCGAGGGGGTCGAGGCTCTCGTGCTGGACGGCCGCGGTGAGCGCGGTCTCGAGGAGGGTGTCGGCGTCGTCCGCGAGCGAGTCGTCGATGTGGACGGGTACATCGTCAAGCCCTGCGAGTGTGGCGCCGGCCAGGCGTCGGTTTCCGTCGACGACGATGTACTGGGCTCCCCCGAGCGATTCCTCTTGCCCGGGGTGAGCGCCGAGGAAGGCTTCACGGGTGACGACCGTGAGAGGTTGGATGATGCCGCGGCCGGTCAGGCTGTCGGCCATCTCCTCGATGGCTTTGAGCTCTTCACGGGGGTTGAAGGGGTTGGATGCGATGGCGCTGATCGGTACGCGGGGGGAGCGCGGTGATGGGTCGCCCGCCGCTGTGTGAGGTGCCGGGGGAGTGTCCTGACCGGCGAATCGCGCGAAGGAGGCCGCTCGGCTGCTGATTGGCTGGGCGACGGCGTCGAATGTGGGCGAGCCACCGAGGGAGTCGGCCTTGCTCATGTCAGCTTCACGCCCTTCGCGATCTGTCGCATCGCCTGTGATTGCTCTGAGTTGGGGGAGTAGTCCAGGAGGGACCTTTGCATGCGGACCGCCTCACGCTGTTCCTTGAGGTCAGAGACGATGGCGAGGACGGGGGGTGTGCCGAGTGACTTCCATTTGTCTCGCGATGAGGTGGCGATGTATCCGCGGCGTGAGTCGTACTTGTTGATCACAAGTCCGAGCTGGCCGATCTGGATGTCGTAGTCCCTGGCGAGGGAGTCGATCTGGCTGATGAGCATGCCGTATGCCTGGGCGGAGGTGTCCTCGGCTTCTACAGGGATGATCAGGCCGGATGCGTCGGGCTTCTCGCCGTCGCGCTGGCGGCCGTAGTAGATTCCGGCGTCCATCGCGAGACCCAGGCTGGGCGGGGAATCGATGACGATGACGTCGAAATGCTCCTCGATGGGCGCGAGTGCTCGTTCGAGGGCGGCGTGGCGCGGGCCTCTGAACATAGTCAGACCGGAGTCGAGCAGGAACGCGTCGAAGGCCGCCGGGAGGATGTGGAGCCGTCCGCCGAAGCGCTCACCGTCTATGGGGACGGTGAGGTCGAGCAGTGGGTGCTGAGTCTGCTCACGGTGGAGCATGTGCGTGACCAGGCTCTCCTCTCCAGCGGGGATGGCCTTGAGGCCAAGCTGGTGGGAGAGGTGGCCTTGGGGGTCGTAGTCGACAAGCAGGACGCGGAGGCCCCCCGCTTCCGCCAGTTCCTTCGCGTCTTTCTTCGTGAGTCCGGCGGCGAGAGCTGCTTTCAGGATGTGTTCTTCGCCCTCGGCCAAGGCCTGGGCCAGCCCGGCCGCGACGGATGTTTTGCCGACGCCACCCTTCTGGTTGCAGACGACGATGCGTCGGGCTACCGGCTCTTCCCCGGCCGGGTTGTGGGCAAGCCACAGGGCCACGGACTGTGCCAGCCCTTGGATGTAGGAAACGTCGCGGTCGCGGCAGTCCTGCTTGAACTCGTCGTAGAGGCCTTCGGGGAGGTACGTGCCGAACGATTCAGCGCCGGCCGTGTCGATCGTGGGCATCGGCTCGACGCGTGCCCGCCATGCATGGATACCGGCAGCAACAGCGTCTTGTACGTCCGTACTGAGCTGGGCTGCGCGGACTTTGAGTGACTGTTTGAGGGCTGCGGGCAGCTTGGAGACCAGCTTCTCGCGGTCGGCAGCTGAATTCGGAGTCGCCATGTGCGGCAGCATACTGCCGCACATAGGATTCAGACGCATCGATAGATACGTTTTGCCTACTTGAGGCGTTAGTTTCACCAGGGTGCTAACGGCGTTAGCACCCTGAACCAGGCACTGCAGACCGACTCCGCATCACAAAAACGCGGCTGTCCCGTCTCAACTAACCCAGTCCGCGCCGTTTCGTCTCACCGAATCCAGTCGACGCAGGCCGGCACCGGGGCCTCGGTGGGTGCGCCCGGCCAGGCCGTCTCAACGAAGTCAGTCGACCCAGGTCAGGCGCTGGCCGTCGACTTGATTCATTGAGACGGGACAGCGGCCCCCACTCCCCGAACGCCCCTTAGGTTCTAGCGATCCTCGCAACACTCATGATCAATGGGAGTTGCGAGGACCGTGGGCGGTAAGAGGCTTGATCCGGCGTTGAAGAGGCGTTTCCTTGAGCGGCTGGATGTCGTGGGGAGCGTGTCTCCCGTGGCCCGTGAGCTGGGGCTGGTAGTCGTCGGCGTGACCATCGGGCACGAGGGCACCGCGACGCTTGAGTGGTGAGCCAATCAGTCGACATTCTTGAGCAGGCTCGGTGTGCGAGTCGCGGTCCGTGTCGTCGGCAACTACTGGACGTGCACCGTCATCTCCCGCAGGGGATCCCCGAGCATCAACGCCGCGGCCGTGAGTGGCAGGAACCGACACGTGAGTGGTTCACCGACAGCTATGAGTACGGCGGTTTCGCGGCCTACGAGCTCGGGGCTAGCAGTCCGGCATCGCTGCGATGTACATGATCGACCGGCGATTCAAATGCCCTGGTCGGAACAGGCTTGACCTTGACGTTGGGTCAACCCTCCATCCTTCCTGGGAGGAGCTTCCGCGCAGTCGCCTGGAACAGCTCCGCTAAGGAGGCAGATGACCATGGCAGCCCAATCGAACGCCGGTCCGGCGATTCGCGTGCAAGGTCTCAAGAGGTCGTACGGGAAGCTCGAAGTGCTGCGCGGTGTGGACTTCGACGTGGCGCGGGGCAGCATCTTCGCCCTGCTTGGTTCCAACGGGGCGGGCAAGACCACGACCGTGAGGATCCTTGCCACGCTCCTGAAAGCCGACGCGGGGGCGGCAAGCATCCATGGCTTCGACGTTGCCACACAGTCGGCGAACGTACGGGAGTCCATCAGTCTCACCGGACAGTTCGCGGCCGTCGACGAGATCCTCAGCGGTCGGGAGAACCTCACCCTCGTCGCCAGGCTGCGCCACCTCAAGGACCCGGGCGCGATCGCGGACGACCTGCTGAGGCGTTTCTCGCTGACCGAGGCCGGCGCGCGCCGAGTGTCCACGTACTCGGGTGGGATGCGCCGCCGACTGGACATCGCGATGAGCCTCATCGGGAATTCGCCGGTGATTTTCCTGGACGAGCCGACAGCCGGACTCGACCCCGAAGCGCGCATCGAGGTGTGGGATGCGGTCAAGGAGCTCGCCGGCCACGGAACGACGGTGCTGCTCACCACGCAGTATCTGGACGAGGCCGAGCAGCTGGCCGACCGGATCGGGATCCTTCACCAGGGTCGGATCATCGTGAACGGCACCCTCGCCGAGCTCAAGCAGCTCTTCCCGCCCGCCAAGGTCGAGTACGTCGAGAAGCAGCCGACTCTCGAGGAGATCTTCCTCGCAGTCATCGGCGGCAGCGACAAGAGCGACGTCACTGGCACGACAACTGGGGGACAACAATGACCGCGTACTTCTTCAGCGACACTGTCGCGCTCACGGGGCGGACCTTGCGCCATGTCACCCGAAGCATGGACACCATCATCACGACTGCCATCACGCCGGTCGCCATGATGCTGATGTTCGTTTACGTGTTCGGCGGCGCCATCGATACCGGGTCGGTTTCGTATGTGAACTACATGCTGCCCGGCATCCTGCTCATGACCATCGCATCGGGCGTCTCCTACACCGCGTACCGGCTGTTCACCGATGTGAAGAGCGGGATCTTCGAACGATTCCAGTCCATGCCGATCGCGCGGTCGGGTGTGCTGTGGGCCCACGTCGTCACCTCTCTGGTCGCCAACCTGATCGCCCTCGCGCTCGTCGTGGGCGTTGCTGTGCTCATGGGCTTCCGCTCAGGGGCAGGTGTGCTGGCCTGGCTCGCCGTCACCGGTATCCTGCTCCTGTTCACCCTGGCGCTGACCTGGCTTGCCGTGATCCCCGGGCTCTCCGCGTCGTCGGTCGAGGGCGCTGGCGCGTTCGCCTACCCCCTCATCTTCCTGCCGTTCGTCAGTTCGGCGTTCGTTCCCACAAAGACGATGCCCGGCCCGGTGCGCTGGTTCGCCGAACATCAACCGGTTACGTCGATCGTCAACACGATCCGCAACCTGTTCGCCCAGCAGCCGGCCGGCGACGACATCTGGACCGCCCTCGCATGGTGCGTCGGCATCCTCGTCGTGGCGTACATCTTCGCGATGGCCGCCTACCGCCGGAAGATCGCCTGAGGCAGGCTGAGACCCATGCTCACCATCAGCCAGCTCGCGGCGTACGCCGGGGTGACGGTGCGGGCGGTACGTCACTACCACCGGATCGGGTTGCTGCCGGAGCCGGAGCGCGACCGGTCCGGATACCGGACCTACGACGCTGTCGCGGTCGTACGACTGATCCGGATCCGCACCCTCGCAGACGCCGGCGTGCCACTGGCCCGGGTGCAGGAACTCCTCGACGCCGGCCCGGAGAAGTTCACCGGCGGTGTCCAGGAGATCGACAAGGCCCTGCGCGCCGAGATCCGGCGGCTGCAGAACACTCGCAGCCGACTCGCCAGGCTCGCCGCAGGAGAGCACCTGGCGCTCCCGCAGAGCGTCGTGGACTACCTCGACCGGCTGCGCGGTCTCGGCATTGGGGAGCGGTACATCGAGATGGAGCGGGACGCCTGGATCATGATCGCTGCCCAGGTGCCGCATGCGATCGACTCCGTGATCGCCAGGAAACATGAGGAGCTGGACGACCCCGACATGGTGAAGCTCTACAGCCTTCTCAGCGGGGCACTCGACTGGCCGGCCACCGACCCGCGGATCGTCGAGGCCGCCGACATCATGGAGCGCTTGATGATTCGCGCGGTGGAGGCCGGCGAGGTGGGTGTCGACGACGGCATCGACGACCAGTTCGTCGACCTGATGGACTCAACCATGCTCGAGTCCTCACCGCACGCCGCACAGCTGTTGGCGATCCTGCAGGAGCGTGGCTGGAGGGGCTGGACCCGCATCGAGCGAGTGCCTGCCGACAGACTCAACACTGAACTGCCGCCACCTTGAAGGCAGGTCAGGGTCCTGGAGGGACACTCTTTGGGGGTGCACGCGCTGGCCGCGGGCGACCGCCTGCCTCAGTGAGGAACAGGGCCGGCGCGGTAGGGGTGGGCAGCGTGGATGTACTGCTCGTCACCGGGCACCCCCAACCACCAGAGACGCGAGGCCGCGCTGTCCGACCCTGCGCATACGCTGTCGCGTCGGAGCTGAGAACCTTGGAGCTGGAGGCGGCATGTCGTTGACGTGGCTGGAGACGGGGGGCGGCCCGTTCATCGTGGTTCCACGCACCGCGTTGTCGCACTGGTCGGGAACGGAGGGCGACTACGACCGGGCCTGCGAGATCATGGATCTCGTCGGAGTACTCGAACTGCCTGACGGAGGCGAGGCGCTCGTCCTCGGGGACGAACCGCTCTCCGCTGCCTACCTTCCCGCGCACCGAGTGCTCGTCCGCTGGTGCTATGCGGAGAGCGAGGAGGGCGTCGCTGACATCATCCTGGCCGGACTTCCCACTGCTGAGTGGGACGAAGGGCCCGTTCTGAGGACCACTGGCGAGCTCGTCATATTTGACGCCGCCTACTCCGGCACTGAGGTCGGGACGCTCGCGGACAGCACCGTTCTCGAACTCGGCGCCAGCCGCTACCGGGTGGACTCGGCAAGCATCGAACCTGACCAGCTGACGTCCTTTCGCGTCCACCGATTCGTTGAGCTGGACTGACCCGAAGCCTGTGCAGAGAAGGTCGGTCAAGTACGCGCCGTTCGTCCTGGCCGACTTCAGCTCCGCGTCTGTGAAGCTGACCCGCCCCAGAATCCAGCGGACCAGCCACCTGCAATCGAAGAACACGTTAATCACGAGCGAGACAACTGGACCGGTTCCTATAGATCCTGGGCATTGGCTTGGGGAGAAGTCGTGCCGCATGCCGCCAGCTCCCTCTCGGACCGAGGCGACGTGGGATGATCGAGGAATGCGGGGGACCAGCAGCGAGGACGGGCGAGCCCTTCGGCGTGACGCCGAGCGAGTCGTCAACGAGGTCGCGCAAGGACACCGCACGTTGGATGACGGGACGTCCTGGTTCGCAGCCCTCTTCCCAGCGGGACGGCAGGTGGTGCTGCAGGAGGTCGTCGGCTATGCGATGCAAGCGCACATCACGTCGGCGGACGGCCATGCGGGGGTTGCCCGGTCCGGAGTGAAGCCCACCGCTAACCCTGCGGTGATGATTTGCATGGACCCACCCCGCTACGGGTTCGTAGCCCTCCCCGCCGACGAGCACGTCAAGGCGTTCCGTGTCCTTGTCTCGGTGTTCTCCGTCGCCGACACCCGCCGCAGACAGACCTACTGCAGAGGCACCTGCGGACACGCGTGGCACAACTTGCCTCCCTCAGTGGAGAAGCTGTAGCGCAGCTGGCCGAGCAGTATTGAGAGCCGGTCCGCCGGCCGCAGTCCGGCTTCCGAGCAGAGGCTGCTTTGTCGGTCGGCTTTCGATCGCGAGTCCTGCAAGCAGCGCAGGCAGGGCAGTTGTCTGGCGGGTGTCTTGAGTACGCGCGGCAGGTGGATGTGCAGGTGCTCGACTTTCCGGCCGCGGACCAGCAGTTCCGTGAGGCCGGATGCCCTTTTCCGGACTGAGACACTGCTTCTCCTGGTGGGTAGGTGCCGGGCATGATGGTCATCGACGGGAGCCCATGCCCGAGAGGACGAGTGCGACAGGTGTTTGGAGACGTACGGACGGACTTGACGGACCTGTGGCAGCAGCATTGGCCCGACTGCCCACCGGTTGGTTACAAGCTCCGCGACCCGTATCGCAATGTCTGGGTGCGCTTCCACAGCCTGCCGGAGTCGAAGCGATACGCAGAGAACGAGAGCGAGTACGCCGTCGTCCTGGGGCGATACAACGCGGTCCTCGATGAGTTGTTCGCTGGTGGGGATGTGTACGTGATCACGCCGGTCTGGACGACCGAAGCCGACGTTCCGCCGTTGCTGCCCGACGCCACCTACTGGCAGAGCCTGCTGGTGGAGAACGATCCCGACCCGGAACTCCGCACCTACTGCCATCTCTTCGCCGCCCGCCGGCCCTGGCGGCGTGGCTGCCTCGACGAGTTGCTTCGTGACATCGCCGACGAGAAAGTGGCGGGAGTCCTGGTCACCGACATGCAGATGCGGCGCATCCACCACCCCTACGACGGGGGCGCTGATGTCTTCCTCACCACGCCTGAGGAACAGAATCTCACGCGCGAGCGGCATGCCAACTGGCTTTCCAGCAGCCCGTCGGGGCTTTGACGGGCCAGGACCACCAACCACCGCATTCCTGGCTGAGGATGATCTCCTGAACTCCAGGGAAGGCGAGCCGTCGAGGTCGAGGTCGAGGACGTGCTGGTCGCGGACGTCCGCCGTCCGATCGGCAGCGGGCGGGGCGGGGGAGCCGTCCCGGCCGGTGGGCAAGTGGAGGTAGCTGAAGGAGATCAGGCGGATCTGAAGCGCACCGGCCGCGTTCCGCAAGGACGATACCGACTTCACCGATGCCGCTGCGGCCACCACGCGGATTGCGGCCGAGTTCGACGGCTGGGCACCGGAGCTCACCGCACTGATCACCGACGGCGACACCGCGCCGGTCCTGCGCCCCCAGTACGCCCTGCCGACCGGGCACCGGTGGGATCGAGTGCCGGGGGTCACCCTGATCGGCGACGCCGCCCATCTCGCGCCCCCGAACGGCGACGGCGCCAACCTGGCCATGTACGACGGCGCGGAACTCGGCAAGGCCCTCGCCGCGCACCCCGACGATGCCGAGGCCGCGCTCACCGAGTATGAGCAGGCCATGTTCCCTTGCGGCGCCGAGGCCACCACCTCTGAACGTGGAGAGGTTCCGGGGACCGACTCCGAGTACAACACGGCCCAGGGCCTGATCAGCATGATCACCGAGAAGAGCCAATGAGCCGCTCAGGCCCCGATCTGACGCTGGCCGGGATGAGAAGCGGACGGCCGGTCGACTCCTCAGAGGCCGACCCCGACGGGGTCAGCATCTACGTCGGACGTGCCTCCGAAGCGGGCGACGACGGTAGAGACCAGTCACACCCAGGCTTCAGCGGCTCGTATGGCGCTTCAGCGCCACTTCCCTGGCACCAAAAACCGCTGTGCGCCTCTCTGACGGCTCACCACGAAGCTCGACACCGTCTCGCACCAGGTGCATCGCGTTCAGCCGCCTGAGGTGCCATTCTGGGCATCGCATTTCTTCCAACTTAGGAGTTTTGCCGGATTGATGTGCTGGCGGCAGCTGGACCGCGAGCACAAATCCGAATGTGGCCGGGGCGCCCGAAACACAAAAGGTCCGTGCCACCAAGGTCTTGGTGGCACGGACCTTTCCCGTCAGTCGTACATGTCAGCCAGTTCGCGTCCCGCGTTCACCGTCCTCGACGGCTGCGGCCAGGAGCGCAACGACGTCCGTCTCGTACGGATCGACGTAGCGCTCGTGGTCATTGAAGTCGCACGGCGCACCGTGCGCGGTGACGGTGAATCCGGGGATGACGGTGGCTGCCCTGCCCTCCAGTTCGGTGTTGAGGCGGTCGGCGTCCCGGTCGGCAAGCCAGGTCTGGGTGTAGGGGCCGAGGCGGAGCAGGGTGTGGCCGGTGCCGTCGCCGCGGCGGGCTTCGACGTGGACTCCGTAGTGCGCGGGTTTCATGCCGACATTGTCGGGGAGGTCGAGGCCGGCCGCGGCGTGGGTGAGCGGCGTGTAGGCGGGGTTCTAGACGCCGAGGGTCGTAGCTGTCTTGCAGCGGAGCCAGCCCTTGTTGGTGTAGCCGAGTTGGTGGCCGTGGAGGTAGGCCATGGCGTGTGGGCTGTCGGGGTGTTGCAGGGCGATGGCGATGAGGTCGGGGCCGTGGTCGTCGCCGGGGCGGGGGCGGGCGCGCTCGACGAACGGGCCGATCCTCACCGCGATGTCCTGGGCGCATCCGGATCCCCAGGGCTGCGGGGTGTGCAGGGCGGCGAGCATGGAGCGGAATGCGTGGACGACGGCCAGGTCCTCGGAGGTGAGAGCAGTGCCGGGGTGTTGCCGCAGCGGCGGCGGGAGAGTCACAGCTTCATCGGGTGGGCTCCTGGTCGTGGGTGGGGTGGGTCCAGGGGAGGGTGAGGCCGTCGCCGGCGGTGCGGGGGAGTAGATGCCCGTGGTGGTGTTCTTCGCGCTCGGCACGTCTCATGAGACATGCCGTCTGATGCGAGCGGGGTGTCTGGGCTGGGGCTGAAGGAGCCGGATCTCCAGAAGACCAGCCATTAGGGCCCCGCGTGTACCTGGCACGCCCACAGGCTGGGCGTCTGGGAATAGGTGTCGCGCAGGGTGCGTACAGCGCGGTGCAGGGCCTCGGCCGTGCGGGCGACGTCGAGTGTGCCGTCGCCCCTTTTCAGGGTGTCGTACACGCTGAGCGCGACTTCCGCCCCGATCAGGTCGTCGACGTGCCACAGGGAGCCGACGACATGAGGGAAGCCAGCCATCTGGAAGGCGCTGACGATGTGGACGGCCTCGTCTGCGAGCTCGGGGCTGGTGCGCAGGGTGTCGCAGGCGGACAGATAGGCGAGCCGGACCGACGGCAGCCGCAGCCGGGCCAGGTCGCGGACGGTCAGCGGGCGTTCGGTGTGGTCGTGCAGGACGAGCCGGCTGCCGGAGGCGCGTTCCAGGTCGCCCAGGGCATGGCAGGCGAAGTGGGCGTAGGCGTGGCGGGGCAAGGCCGAGATGACCGCGGAGTGCGTGGCCGAGGCGTCCGCCAGCAGCGTGGCTTGGGGGAGCAGGCGGGCCAGGTGGTCGGCCTCGCGGCGTGCGCCGGGGAGCGGAGCCTGTCCGGTGGCCTGTGCGACGCTGACGACGAGGGTTCCGGTGCCCGCCGGGCGGGCGACACGCTGGCGGGCGTGGTGTAGGGCACGCAGGGTCGGCGTGTACGAGGAGACCACCCGGTCCAGCGCGCCCGGAGCGGCGCCCGCGGGAGCCGCCGCGTGCAGCGGCAGCGTGCCCAGGAGACCGCCAGGCGACCACCACACGCGGGTTGCCGCGGGGAGGCGGTTGAGGACCGGGCCGGTAACCGCCTGCCACAGCCAGGCCAGGGTTTCCCGTACGTCCTGCTGCGCGCGCTGCGACTGCTTGCGGGAGGTTCCGGGTGTCTCGATGCGGATCAGCGCGTCCTGGAAGGTCTGCCGACGTGTTGCCGTCGTCCGTGGGTCGAGGCCCGGGAGCGGTATGGCGTCGATGGAGTGCTCGGTGACGACCAGGGCGTCGCTGCCGTAAGGGGAGACGTTGACCAGGACCACCGGGCCAGCGGCGGCCGTCGCGCACAGTTCGCGTTCGTCCCAGTCCCGCACCGGACGCAGCAGGCCCAGTTCGGGGTGCTCGGCGCGGATCCTGGCGGTGAGGTCGCGCCACTCGGCGGCCAGTCGCTGCCGAAGGTCGGCGCGGGCGTCGTCGGGGCCGGACGGTCCCTCTTCCAGGAACCCCTGGCTGTCGGTCGCAGTGTCGAGTGCTTCCCGGAGTTCCTCGAAGCGGTCGGCGAGGTCCGGGGCGGCCTCCCGGAGCCGGGTCAGATCGCTGTCGGCGTCGAAGGCGTGGGAGAGGATCACGCCCCTGGCCTGTTCGAGCAGACCGACCGCGAGCCAGGGCCGGCCGCAGCGCACCGCGCAGGCAGCGGCGGCGGCGCCCAGCCCGACGGTCCGGCTCAGCAGGAGCTCCTGGTCGTCGCGGACGAGATGGCGCGGCGCCACGGAGTGCAGCAGGTCGACGGCCACGACATAGCCGTCCAGAGCGCCGTCCCAGTCACCCAGTTCCGCCTGGACGTCGCCCCAGGACCGTGCGGCGTCCAGGCGCAGGGCGGGCGCGCACTGCTGCTCCAGGGCCGCTTCCTGGAACCGCTTGGCCGCTTCGACTAGATCAGCCGGGCGGCGACGGCGGCGGGGACCCACGTCGCGCAGGGCGCGGCCGAGGTTCGCCAGGCGCGGTGTGCGCGTGGGGTGGCCGGGCGGGGTGGCCTCGACCGCCCGGCGGTGCAGCGCGACCGCCTCGTCCCGGGCGGTCGACGACAGCAGGGTGCGGGGGCTCAGGAGCCGTGCGTTCGCGGCCACCGTGAGGGCACCCGGCAGGTCGGGGGAGTTCGCGGGCAGCATCGCGATCACCGAGTCGGCCAGCTCGCGTGCCTCGCTGGCGTCGCCGAACCGCAGCGTCCGCGAGATGCGGAGCAGCAGGGCGACGGCGAGGTTGCGGCGGCGCCGGGGCAGCATCGGGTCGCCCTCCGGGGTGAGAGCGAGGGCCTTCCTCAAGAGCCCTACGGCCTCGTTGACTTGGGCGGCAGGGTCGGGGGCACGCTCGAAGCCCGTCATGAGACTGAGCCCCGTCGAGCTCAACAGCGCCGCCCGGTGCGCGGGGCCCATGCCGGGCAGCGCGGCGGCCCGGCGCCGGCACTCCTGGGCCTCCCGCAGGTCGTCGCCGTCCTCGGTCAGCTGGTACCGCAGACTCAACGCGGCACCGAGGTTGAGCAGCCGCAGTCCGAGCGACCCGTGTCCATCCTGGGTGAGTGCCACCGACCCCCGATGAGCCAGCACGGCCTCGTTCAACTCCACCGCTTTTCCGGAGCGCTGATAGCAAGTGATCAGCACCAGGCCGAGGTCGTCTAGCGCTGCGGGACGGTCCGGGTGGCCCGGCCGCATGAGCGCCTCGGCGTGCCGCAGCTGGCGCAGCGCTTCGTCCAGATCCGCCCCGTTCGCCTTCGGGTCGCGTAGGTAGCGGTTGTACAGGGCCATAGCGGGGGAGATGAGCGGCAGTTGTGGGTCGGCCGCCATCCCCGCAGATGCGCTGGAGCGGTCGGTGAGGTCGAGCGCCGCGTCCAGGTCGGACTGGGAACCGGTCGCGACGGAGCGGGCACGCAGGGCGTTGCCCAGCGCGTTGCGCAGGGCGGCGGTCTCCCCCGGATTCCCTGCCGCCCGCAGCGCCTCGGTGAACACGCCGATCGCCTCGTCCAGATCCGCCACGCGGCCGGTGTGCTGCGCCCTGAGGACGAGCGCCATGCCCAGGTCGTGGCCCGCCGCCGCGGGCCCCTTCAGATGGCCTGCGACGGCCCGGCGGCACACGTCCACCACCTCGTCGCACTCCTTGGGCGTCGCACCCGCCACCTGCCGCAACAACACCAGGGCTTGCCCCAAGGCGCTGAAGCAGCGGGGCAAATGCGGGTTCCCGGGCAGCAGTTGGGCCAGTACGTCCCGCGCGATGCCCACCGCCTCGTGCAGGTCCTCGGTATCGTGCGAGTCCAGGTAGCGGTCCAGGAGCCGACGGCCCAGGCCGTCCAGGACGAGGAGCCGTTCGGGGGAGTCGGCCGGGATCCGCTTGAGGGCACCGTGGACGAACCGGACCGGATCCGCGTCCGCCAGGTCCCCGAACGGCCAGGTCGTCCCCGCGAGGGTCACGATGCCGGTCACACCTCTGAGCCGGCTCGGGAACCAGGGGTCGTACTCCGGCGTCGCGAGGACGGCGAGGCTGCCGAGGCCGATCGCGGTGGCGAGCTGAGCGTCGCGCGAGGGGGTCATGGTGGCCATCACTACGGCCACCTCATGAAGCCAGCGGTCGGCCTCGGAGGCGCCCGGCGGCGGGTTGTGCTGCCGTCCCTCCGCCACGATCTTGAGCGCAGCAACCTGGGCCGACCACTCGTTGGGACCGTCCGCGTTCGCCGGGTCAGGGTGTATGGCGGGATCGTTGGACGCATAGCCCGCCGCCAACTCCGGCGGCACCAGCCCCGGATCGGCAGCCCACACCGGGTAGAGCAGAGTCCCGGACATGCACCCGTGGACGGCGCCGCCATCCCCCGGGTCGGCCATCGCACGGGCGACGCAGAGCCAGCCGGCCGCGTGCCGGGCCTCCATGTCGGTCCTCGTGTCGCAGGTCCGTAGCAGTCCCCGGAGTTCGGCATCCGCGAAGGGACCGAACACCACGTCCGCGTCCACACCCCCGTCCGCCGTCTCGGCCCGGTCGAGGCGCACGCGAACCGCCTGAAGGAACCACTCCCGGTCGTACCTCACGCCTTCGCTCCCCCCAGCCGTCGCCTCCGACGGCGCGTCAACTCATCCTTAACTCTGCCTGATCTACGGCACACTTGGACCATGACTGCATCTCCCGACTTCCCCCAACCCGACCGCAGGGCGGCAGCGGCACTGTGCGCGCTGCTCGGCTCTCCGGAGGACCTGCGGCAGCCCGGGGTCAGGGAGACGGCCGAGCGGGCACGGAACCTACTGCGGTCAGGCGCGGGTTCCGACGAACTCGCCGCCTGCTTCCGTGCCCTGGACATGCTGCTGCGCCAGACCGGGGACGCACGCGGGCTGGTCAACGAGTCCCGGGGCGGGGAAGTCCCCGGCATCACACCCCACATCAAGGTGGCCGTATGCCCAGGACCGGCCCAGTGCACCCGCGTCAAACGGGCCCGCGACCTGCTCCCTGCCCCCCACTGCGCCGTCAACGACACCCGCATGCGCAAGGGCCGACTGGGCCCCGCCCAGTGACCCCGCCCGCATGAACCCTCTCCTCGCCACCTTGGGCGGCAAACTCACCGAACGCTGGCTGAACCTGCTTGTCCTCCCCGGCGCCCTCTTCCTCGCCGCCACGGCCCTCTGCACCACCCTGGGCCACCGTCACTGGCACGACATCGACCGGCTGCGCACCACCCTGGACGACCTCGCCACCCGCCCCGCCCTCGACCACACCGGGACCGCCGCACTCCTGGTCGCCCTCGTCCTGCTCACCGCAACCGCAGCCTCACTCGCCGCGCAGTTCCTCGGCAGCGTGATCGAGCAGTACTGGCTGCGCTTTGCCCGCGACCCGCTGTCGCACGCCCTCGTCGACCGACGCAGGCGGAAGTGGGGGCGCCGGGAGCAGGAGCTCGATGCGGCCTACCCCGTCACTCGCACCGATACCGAAGACGGCGACGCGGTGCCGACCCCGGCCCCGACCCATGCGCAGATCCAGGCCCTCACCGATGCCCGCAACCGCGTAGCGCTGCGCAAACCCACCCGCCCAACCTGGTACGGCGACCGCATGCAGGCGACGGCAGACCGCGTAGAGGCCGCCTACGGCGTGGACCTCGCCGCTCTCTGGCCCCGCCTGTGGCTGATCCTCCCCGAACCCGCCGTACACCACATCCAGTCGGCGCACGACTCTTTCAGCACCGCCGCCCGCCTCGCCGCCTGGGCCGTGGGCTACGCCCTGCTCGCCTGCTGGTGGTGGCCGGCCGCTCTGGTCGCCGTCGGCTGCGCGGCGGTCGCCCGCTCCCGCGCCCGCGACGCCCTGGACGCGCTCGCCGGGCTCATCGAGGCCGCCGTCGACGTCCACGGCCGGGAACTGGCTGGGCGGGTCGGTCTGATCGGGACGGACTCGGCTGGGCTGCTCGGCCATGAGGCGGGGGACCGGATGTCGGAGCTGTTCAGAAAGGCCGAGTGAGGGCGCGGGCGACATCTATGGCCGCGGGCCAGTGGCTCAGATCCATCGAGACAGGTCACCCCATCACAGCACGCCTCGATAACGGCGTTATGGTCTAAAAGCGCTAAAAGCCCCGCTCCTGGTGGAGCGGGGGCCAGTGTCCCGTCTCAACTAACCCAGTCCGCGCCGTTTCGTCTCACCGAATCCAGTCGACGCAGGCCGGCACCGGGGCCTCGGTGGGTGCGCCCGGCCAGGCCGTCTCAACGAAGTCAGTCGACCCAGGTCAGGCGCTGGCCGTCGACTTGATTCATTGAGACGGGACAGCCAGGTCGCCCAGACCACGGGCGCGCTCTCATCGGAGCTGGGATGCCGACAGCTGTCACGGGTGCGGCCGGGTGCTGCGGGACGGTGGCCGAGATGGCACCGGCATCGGATTCTCTGGGCGCCGAGACCCTGCACCAGCTGTCGACGCCTTTGACAGTCCCGATCTCGTACGCCGACAACTAGTGCCGTGACCGCGAAGGTTCACCGGGTCCCGGCGGTCAGGGTGAGCTCCGAGTTGGGATGGTCTGGTCAGCCGTGTAGGGAGCCTGTCGTGCCCC
Source organism: Streptomyces sp. NBC_00654 (assembly GCF_026341775.1). Taxonomy (NCBI): domain Bacteria; kingdom Bacillati; phylum Actinomycetota; class Actinomycetes; order Kitasatosporales; family Streptomycetaceae; genus Streptomyces; species Streptomyces sp. NBC_00654. Next base: position 21,076 of record NZ_JAPEOB010000005.1, read on the forward strand.
AGCTCTGCGACGATTGCTGAGTGAGCAAGCAAGAGTGGGACACATTGACCAAGTCTGAAGAAGCCTTCATGGTCAATTCCTATGAGATCGATATCCTGCCTGGTGTCTGGGGCGATCTCGACGAAGCCGACCAGTCTCGACCGGTCAACGAGCTGGCGGGAATCTTGCTCGCTCTCATCGATCGCGGGTGGACCGAGGTCCGCCGACTCGCGCCGTGGACCTCCCCAGTCGGGGAGAACGGCTTCCAGCCCGGCGAGCTGGTGCCTCGTGATCAGCTTCCGGCGATTCTCGAAGACGCGGCCAACTGGGAGTATCCCGAAGATGGGAACTGGATTGGCGCGTTGACCCTGGTCGAGACCGAGGCGGGAAAGAAGATCACTCGTCTTTCTCCCGAGGAGATGGCCGAGTAGGCCGTCATGGCGGGAAGCCTCAGGCCGCGGCCAACGATCGGCCGGCCCAGCGGAGGCCCTTCTCGCTGCGGATGCGGGCTCGTTCGCGGCGTTGGGCGGCCAGGAGGTCGGGGTGGCGGGCGTTGGCATTGCGCCAGCGCAGATGGCGGTGCAGGTCGCGGGTCTGAACGGTGTGGTTGGGGTGGTTCGAGTTGGCCAGGGTGAACTGCCGCAGCGGCCCGAAGTGCGCCTCGATCGGATTGGCCCAGGAGGCGTTCGTCGGGGTGAAGCACAGCTCGACTTTGTTCTTCCACGCCCACCGGCGGATCTTGGCGCCCTTGTGGGCGGAGAGGTTGTCCATGATCACGTAGATCGGGGCGCCATCGGGGCGAGCGGCGCGGATTGACTTGAGCGCGGCCAGGCTGTTGGTGGTGCCCTTGCGGTGGCGGTTGACACCCCAGAGGGTGTCGTCGCCGATGGAGTAACAACCGTGGAAGTAGGTCACGCCGTGGGTGCGGTGGTAGGTCGCAGGGACCCGGTCGGGCCGACCCTGCTCGGCCCAGCAGGATCCGCCGGTCGGGCGTATGCCGAGCGGCCCGAACTCGTCGAATGCGAAGACGCGGTCAGGGAAATGGTTGCGCTGTTCGTCGAGCGGGCCTTTGAGAACGCCCAGGGTAGCCGCAGGCGTCCGCATCAAGCATCACCATGTCCTGGTCCTCGATGCCCAGGCCGCGGAAGCCTGGCGGGAACGACATGGCCATGTGCTCGGCCATCACCTGCGAGAGCGCTTCGAGCTTCTCTTCGAACATGCACAAGATCCTGCCGGATCCCACCCGGCGAACCAAAGCGGTCACGGCACTAGCCGTGGTTATGCGGCGGTCACATCTTCGAGGGCGGCGTTCAGGAGCGTGACGGCGTCGGTCTCGTACGGGTCGGCGTGAAGCCGGTGGTCGCTGACGTCGAACGGTGCGGGCCGCGCGGACACCCTGAACCCGGGCAGGGTCGTGGTCTCACGGCCTTGCAGTGCGGAGTCGAGGCGGTCGGCGTCCCTGTCGGCGTGCCGTGTCTGGGTGTAGGGGCCGAGGCGCAGGAGTGTGTGGCCCTGGCTGTTGTCAGGTGTCCGGGCCTTGACGTAGATGGCGTAGTGGGCCGGTGGCATGCCGATGTCGTCGGGGAGGTCGAGGCCTGCGGCGGCGTGGGTGAGCGGTGCGTATGCCGGATCCCAGAGCCCGAGAATCTTGGCTGTCTCGCAGCGAAGCCAGCCGATCTTCCGGTAGCGGGATCCGTAAGGCGCGTACGGCCCTCCCGGGTGCTGGAGGCCGACGGCGATGAGGTCGCCGTGGTCGTCGCCCGGCCGGGTGTGGGCGCGCTCGACGAAGGGTCCGATGCGTACGGCGATGTCGTGGGCGCATCCCGGCTTCCAGGGGTCGGGGGTACGGAGGGCGGCGAGCATGGCGCGGAACGCGTCGATGGCGGCCTGATCCTCGGGGGAGAGAGTGGTGCAGGGCAGGGTGGCGCGGCGGCTGAACATGCGACGGATCATCGGGTCTCCTGGTCAGTGTTGGCGGGTGCTTTGAGGACGCGCGGCAGGTGGGCGTGGAGGTGCTCGACTTCGACCTGGCGGCCGCGGTCGCGGAGTTCGTGGGCAAGGATTTCGGTGAGGCCACATGCCCTGTGGCGGCCTCCTGCGCATCCGATTCCGATGCGGCGGGGTCCGGCGGGGAGGTCGGCGAGGTTGGCGAGCAGTTCACGGGCGCCGGGTGTGTTGAGGACGACGGCCTGGACGCGGGGATGGAAGCCGTCGAGGTCGAGGATGTGCCGGGCGGCGGCCGGGTCGCGGAGCCGGTCGCGGACGTCTTCGATGCGGTCGGCGGCGGGCGGGACGGGGGAGCCGTCCGTGCCGGTGGGCAGGTGCAGGTAGCCGAACGAGATCAGGCGGATCGGGTGCAAGGGGGGTCTCCTGCTCGGGTGGGGGGGGGAAATGCGCTGAGCACCGCACCCGGCCGGGAGGGGCTGGGTGCGGCTCTCGGTGTGTGCATCAGCTCGCCTCCGCCAGCGTGTTGGTGGCGCGGGTGCGGGATCGGGCGGGGCGTTGTGCGAGGACCAGGAGCTCGAGGTTGCGCCGCTGCTGCCCGGGGTGAGCAGCCGGGTCTTCGGGCCCTGGCGGTGCCAGTGCAGGGAAGCGGGCGGCTCGGGGTGGGCGAGGTGGTCGGCTTCGTCCTGCGGAGTGCTGCTCATGGGAGCCTCCGGGTGGAGCGGGTCAGGCGTGGTTGTCGTCGCGCCGGCGCTTGGGCTGGACGTCGGAGGCGACGCACACCTTGTGAGCGGGCTCCCCGGAGTGGGAGCGCATCGGTGTGAGCTGCTCGCACAGTGCGCAGGGTGTTCCTGCCAGTGGTCGTAGTGCCGGGCGTCGCGCCAGTCGAGGAGGCCGCCGGGGAGCGAGATCAGGCCCGGCTCCCACAGCGGTTCCTTGTCTCGTTTGCGGGTCAGGGCCGGAAGTCCGGCAGCTGCTGGAACACCTGGGAGAGCAGGTCCGGCGACGGTCTCCAGGGACCGAGCTGCCCGCGTGCGGGGATGGGCAGGGGCAGCTCCTGGATGTCGTCGAGCACCAGGTGCCACGCATTGGGCTGCGCCCACTCGGTGCAGGGCGGCGCTCCGGCGGGGTCCTGGTGGCAGTCGGTGATCCGGGCGATGCCGACGACCGCGCCGGTGACCAGTGCGCGGTCGCGGATCGTGCGGCTGATCAGCGGGACGCGCAGGGCGGGCTGGTCGATGGTCCTGCTCGTGTGCAGCAGGACCCAGCCGGTCCGCCACCGGGCGGTCCGGTTCTCCACCGTCTTGGCACCGGCGAGAATGGCGGCCGCGTACGGCTGCTTGATGCTGATGCCTCGGATCCAGTCGCCCTCGGGGAGGGTTGCGGCGCTCATGCGGCTCACCCCCGCACGCTGGTGCCCGGGCGCCCGGATCGGCGGTTGTTGCTGCGCAGGGTGATCCAGGTGGTGCCAGGGCGGCGGCGACTCCGATCGCGCGATGGGCCGCCTGGTCGATTTCCGTGAGCGCGGTGCCGGGTCCGGAGATGTCCTGGACGGGTTCGGTGCCCTCGCCGCCGGCCTTGCGGACGACGGTGGCGTGCTCGATGTAGCCGGTCTTGCCCGCCTTCTCGGCGAGCCAGAGCAATGGGTCACGCCTGTCCAGGATTCCGTGGGTGATCGCGTTGATCGCGGTGCCGGTGAGGAGGGCGGTGGCGGGGACGCGGTAGCCCAGGGTGCGGGTGACGGCGAGGGTGGAGGCCAGTTGCAGGGCGCTGTAGCTGGCGACGTGCCGGCTCGCGGAGCGGCGGCCGTAGGCGCTGGCGGTGCAGGTGCGGCTCTTCTTGCCGTGCCGTCCGGGGTCTTCCTCCACTGGGGAGCCGTCATTGCGGTAGACGAGGTGGGTGCCGTGCATTCCTTTGGTCGCCGCGTCATGCGCCCGCTGTACGACCTGGTCTCCCAGGGGGTGGACTGCGTCGAAGACGGCGGTCAGGGTGGCGATCAGGGCGAGGCCCTCGATGGCGCGGAGGTTGGTCATAGGGAGGGTGCTCCTCAATTCGGATCTGGGGTGTGCGGGTGTGGGGTGGTCGGTCTCTTGCCGGTGTTGCGGGCGCGCACCACCGCCCCGGCCGACTGCTGCTGGGGGGTGCCGGAGCGGTTGGGTGTGTGCCCCGGGCCGGAGTTGTTCCGGCGGTCTGCACGGCGTTCACGGCGGCCTGCGTCGCTGCCTCGCGCTTCTTGCCGACCCTTGAGGCAGTCGATGGCACGGGTCAGCAGGACGGTCCGCTCGCTGTCGTCGGTGCTGCCTTCGGCGTCGGCGAGGTACGTGGCCGCGTTCTCCAGATCCTCGGTCCCGGTGATCCCGACGGCGCCCATCCAGCCAGCCGCTGAGCGCGCAGCTGGTCGGTGAAGTCGGAGACGGTGGTGGCCAGCTGCTCCTCGGCGACGAACGCGATCCCGTGACGTAGGAGGTAGTTACGCTGCCAGGTGTCGGAGGCTCGGAGGGGCGGCCGTGCACCTGTTGGCAGACGGCCGGCCCGGCTGCTGAGGTGGTGTCAGTCGTCCTGTTCCTCAGTCGGCTTGGCGGTCTGGTAGTGGTTCGTGGTGTTGCCGTCGGTGGTGGTCATCGACTGGCCGCCGGTGTTGGTCTCGGAGTCTTCCAGGGCGTCCGTGAATTCGCCGTCGCTGAAACCGAAGATGAGCTTTCCCATGGTGATGTCCTCCTGTGCTGGTGGATGTGGTGGTCGGTGCTGGGCAGGGGAAGGTGGCGGACCGCGGTTGGTCTGTCGCGGTGGGGCCAGGAGTTCCAGGGGCAGGCGGTTACGCGTTGCCGCTGGCGGTGTCGAACGTGGCATCGGCCGGGTGCTGCCAGTACGACCTCTGGGGGTTCGGCCGGGGAACGCGGGGGTTGCGGCCGTGGCGAACCACTTCGTCGAGCAGTGCCCGGACACCGGGCCGGCCGAGAGGGGAAGGCGGGCTGCTGAGTGCGGTGGTCTCGTCGGACATGATGACGATGGGCGGGTCGGGGCGGTCCTGGTCGGACATGAGTTCCTCTCACGGGTCGGTGGGGCAGGCCCGGCGGCCTGCGCGGTCTTCGGCAACGGTGAGGGCCGCGTCTCCTCCGGTCGCCGGGCAGAGGATCGAGCAGTCTCGCCCAGCGAGTTCGGTCACGTTGCGTGGTGGTTCGCCTGGGGCGGGACGGATCAGCGATGCTGATGGCCAGCAAGGGTGGGGAACAGCCCCCGGTCGGGCTGCGGGACTGTTCCCGGAGGGTGTGCAGAATCTGATCCGTCTGAACTGTTTCCGCAGGTGACGATCCGCTTTCTGTTCTGTTGGCGACCCGTCGTGATCTGTCCTGCGGGACGGATCGGTGGGGGGTCGCCGAGGTGGCGGACGGATCGGTCGACAGGTCACGGCACTTCGAGGCCGGTGACGCTGTGTGTCAGTCGGGGAGGGCATCGAAGGCGGCTTCGACGTCGGCCAAGAGGTATCCGGAGGGCGGATTATCCTTGTCGAGGTCGGTGCGACGGACTGTTCTGAGGGTTCCGATACCGGCCTTCTTCAGCTCCCGGGCGATCTTCTTGGCGCCCTCGCGGCGACGGTCCGCCGGCTCCCGGCCCTCCCACTGGCACCACTCGGTGCCGGTGGTCGCGAGGTGGTCCAGGACCTGATCGGTGAGCAGGAAGCCGGGATCGCCAGCGGTCTCGAAAGCCTTCCGGACCGCCATCAGGACCGGCGGCAGGTCCACCTCTGCGACGTCCTCGGGCTCAGGGTCGTCCTCAGGATCGGCAACCAGGCCGAACAGCTCGGGCCACGGCTTGTAGTGGAGGTACTCCTCTTCCTCGTCGGCGAACTTCAGGCCCGGCGGGTCCGGTGCCCTCGACGCGGCCTTGATCGACACCTCATCGACATCGATCAGACCGGCGGCCAGCCGCTCCGCCGCCCGCCGGCCGCCCTCGTCGTCGGGGATGTAGTGCCACTTGTGAAGCATCGGGTCCTCGGACAAGCCGGGGGCCCCGACGATGTATGTCTGGGCGCAGTGGTTGAGCTCCTTGCCCGACTTCGGACGCAGCCGGTGCGGCAGGTACCCGAACTCCATCGCGCCGCCGCCCAGGGCACCGGTCGTGTCGACGGACCGGCAAGCGCCGAGGACTTTCAGGGCAGGGTGTTCGGCGATGTTGCTGCCGAGCAGCACGCTGGTCGCCCCCTGTGCGGCGAAGACCAGCCAGACGCCTTCCTTACGGCCCACCAGCATCAGTTCGGCGATGATCTGCTTGCTGCGCTTGGTCAGCTTGGGGAACTCATCGATGAACGCGATGACCGCCGGGTGTTCCCGGGTGCACCGCCAGCTGTCACCCATACCGAGTTTGCGGCGGATCCGGGCTCGGCCAGCAGCAAGCCGGTACAGCGACAGCAGGATGAACTCGATGTGGATCGGGTTCGTGGCGGTCAGTCTGACCGCGTCGGTGAACTGGCCCGGTCCGTCACCGGACGGGTCCAGGAACAGACTGACGGCGTTGTGGGCGGCGGTGGTCCAGTCGAGCAGGGCCCGCATGATCGTGGACTTGCCACCACCGGAACGGGCGATCACCTCGCCCATCAGCTCGGCGAGGGAGAACGCGAGCTCACCGCCGTCCGCGCTCATCCCGAAGACCCCGGCGTCGGTGATGTCCACCGAATGCGGCGCCCGGTAGGGCGGCGGCTTCATCCCACCGAACAGATCGCCGGTGACCACCCTCAGCAGGGCCTCCGCGGTGCGCTTGCGGTTGGGCTGGAGCATCACGTCGCCGTCACCGACGTCGAACTTCGTCTCCAGGTCCGCGAGCTTGTCCGCGATGGCACCCGGAGTGCCGTCGGACACCCGCACCACCGCCTCCCAGCCCCACGGGTAGGACACGGCCTCTCCGACGTGGGCGAGCGGCACACCCTCGGCGCGCAGCGCCCGCCGGAAACACTCGGTGGCCAGTTCGGGTGTGGTCGCGGAGTGGATCGGGAACGGCTTCCCGTCGTCGCCCGGGAACAGCCCCGAACCAGCCCCGGTGCCCGTCGGGACCTGCCCGTCCGCATGGGCCTGCACGGGCTGTTCCCCACCGGCCGAGGAGCTCCGGGCAGTCGTGCCGGCGGTGGCGGGGTGACCGCTGGTCACCTCGTAAGCGAGCGGCGGAACATCCGGGAGTTCACGACGCCAGCCGGTGAAACGGCCCTTCGCCCACATCGTGACGGCTGTACCGGTGACGGTGAGGACGGGAAGCAGGCCGCCGATACGGAGCTCCGCCCATCCGATGGCCAGCCCGAGGGCCGCAGTGGCCGCCCAGCGGCGTTTCGCGGTACGACGGCGCTGGCGCCCCAGCTCCGCGCCGGTGGGCTCCTGATGGCCGCTGTAGGGCCGCTGAGCGGCCTGCCGGGCCTGCTCCCGCCACCCCGCAGCCTCCTTCCGCAGGACAGCAGCCTCCTTCCGCAGAGAGGCGGCCTGCTTCCCGGTGCGCCCGGGGTCGTTCCTTGCCTCGGAGACCAGCCGCTCGGCCCGTCTATCGAGCCCGGTGGCCTGCTTGTCCAGCTCGGTGGCCTTCTCCTCCAAGGCCTCAGTCTCAGCACGCCGGTGGGCGGTCCAGGTGCTGTAGCGGCGGTTGAGGAGATCGGCGCGCAGGTGGGCGGGGGACTCCGCAGAGGCGTTGAGCCAGGCCCCGCACTCGGCTGTCAGGACCCGGGCGCCCGTGCGGAAGGCCGCGCCTTCACGGCGGGCCGCACCACAGGTGCCGGCGGCGAGGCGGGATACGAGAGCGGGCCTGGCGGGGCCCTGCCCGGCGGCCGCCTGGCCTTCACCCATGCCGGGGCCGGGCTGGTCGTCGGTGAGGAACTCGCCCTCGACGCCGAGGTCGATGACGATGCGATCGGGCGGATGAGTGGTCACAGAGCCTCTCCAGTCGTGCAGTTCGGCCGGCCGGTGGTCCGGGCGGTGACGGCCGTCCACGCACCGCGGCCGCCCAAAGGGCGAGGTGCGGGGCGTGGGCGGCCGACGGCGTCCGGACGGGTCAGGCGATGGAGCCGACCAGGGAAGCGCCCCAGCCGTTGACGGCGGGGATGACGAGCGCGGCGAACCAGCCGCCGAGAGTCGCGGACAAGCCCAGCAGGACCCCGGCGCAGATGCCCTGGTGCATCTTCGGCTTGGCCTTCTTCGGGATCGCCTTCCAGCCACCGAGGATCGCCACGGTGATCAGCAGCAGGACCAGGTTCCCCATGCCTGTCAGCACCGCCACGTTGCTGCGGGCCGCGAGGGTGGTCTCACCTCCGGTAGCGCCCCACATGGCCAGCGACCCGGCGCCGTTGCCGAGCCAGGTGATCGCACCGGTCGTGAAACCGATCAGGCCTGACGTCGTGGCGGTGGCCAGCCCTCCGTAGCCCATGCCCGCGACCAGCGGGATCAGATCCTTCGCGTCCTTGAGGATCGCGTCGCGCTTCTTGATATGGGCGACCACGAACCGCGACACATGCCACGTCGGGATCGCCATGCCGACGAAAAGGCCACCGATGGTCAGCGCGGCGGTAGGGATATTCACGGGTGACCTCCGGTCACTGGAAGGGAAGAGCGGCGATGATCTGAGCGCCGCTGTCGTTGACGGCCGGAATGAGCGTCCGGGCGGCCAGACCGGAAGCACCGCCGACCAGTCCGGCGGCGGAACCGACAACCGCACCCGCCGCGATCTGACGGCGCAGCTGGTTGTCGCAGCAGCGCCAGGCGAGCAGCACGACGGCCAGGAGCACGGTGGTCGCAACGCCGCCGTCGGCGGTCATCCCGGACGGCGCGGCCTCAGGGAGCAGCCAGCTGCTGCCGTCGCCGGAAGCGGCATCACCGAGCGGGTTCGTGACACGGGCGACCAACCGGCGGGCCGCCCAGCCGAGCAGGCCCCCGGAACACAAAGCGGCAAGCAGGCCGACCAGCAGACCGCCTGCAATAGCAGCCGCCGACGGCGCCCGGCACCCACCGCGCCACCAGCGGACCAAGGTGAACACCAGAACCGCGACGGTCAGCGCGAGACCACCCAGAGAGAGCTGAACAGGCGTCATCGTCACGCCCCCGTGACGAGGTAACCCCACAGATACAGCCCCGCACCCGTGACCAGACTCGAAGCCAGCAGGTTGCAGGTCAGCACCCGTACCAGCCAGGAACGACCCCGAGCACGCAGCTCCAGCAGCCCGGCAGCGGCCAGCGCAACCACCAGCACCCCGGGCTCGTCACCGCAGACGTGCAGGACCTTGCCGGTCACCGGGAGCAGCACCAGGCCCGCGACCAAGGCACTCCCGTTCCACGCCGGGTGGAGACGAGACAGGCTGAACCGCCCCCCGGCAGCGGGCTCTTCCGGAGCAGCCGGGTAGTGGTGGTGCGTCACGTAAGTCACCGTCGGCGGCCCCGAAGACGCCACGGTCGCCACACCACCACCCGCTCCTGCCCCCGACTCCGGCCTGCGACGCGGAGGAACAGCCGGGGGCCCGGCCGGTGGCGGGGTCCGCCCCCGGGGCGGCGGCGGAAACGGGCCCGGGACACCCATAGACGACGGATCAGAGGCCGGCGGAGACTTCGTTCCGCCGTCGGTGCGTTCCCCGGAAAGCTCGACCACAGTCGGCTCGATCGGCTCCCCGGACCCGGCCGAGTACGCAGTGCCGGTCATCGCCGGGCCTCCTCATCAGCGCTGCCCGTCACGGTGTCGGTACGGCCGTGCTGGTCGTAGTGCAGCCACCTGCTGACCCGCACCTCGGCGATGTCCGGAGCGGCCGCGCCGGCAGGCGCGGGGGAGGGGGAGTTGGAGGTGGAGGTGGAGGGCTGGAATCCGCCGGACAGCGGAAGCGGCAGCGGGCCACTGGGCAGCGGAGGAGGCAGAAGCCGGCCGGGCAGCCGCGTGACGGTCAGCGGAACAGCCGACACAACGCCATGCAGACGACGCGGACGCAGAAGACGCAGGCGGTTGAACAACACGAGATCTCCAGAAGTGTGGGCAGGGCACGCCCCAGTGGTCCGCACCGGCGATTCACGGTGCGGACCACTGGCAGCGTCCGAAGTACGCGATTCAGACAGGACGGAGGGCGCGGGTCGACGCCCGGACTGGTACAGGGACACGAAATCCGCAGCCGACCGCGAGGGGACAGATGGCGCAGACCTGACTGGCGCGGAGCAGGATGTCGTGGCCGGGATGGTCGACCTCGGCCCTGTCGAACAAGGCCCGGTGCCCGGTGCAGGCGGCGATACCGCTGGTGGACGGCTTGACGGTGGCGACCGCCCTGCGAGTACGGCGGTCACGCCGGGCCGTCTCCGACGTCACGTCCAGCAGCTCGTCCGGGGTGGGGGTCACCGGCTGCGCCAGAAGCCGCCGCGGTCCTGGCGGGTGCGCTCCGAGGCCTCCCAGGCCTGGCCCCGACGGTCGGCCTTCTTCGCGCCCGAGCGGTGGTGGGCCGCGACGCGCCTACGCCTGCCCGTCTCACTCGCGGACGGGCCGCCGTAGTCCTGCGAGAGCTGCTGGTCGTTGCCGATCAGGCCGAAAAAGGCCATGGTGAAAACACTCCTGACACGTTGTTGGGGGTTCGCGGAAAGGCCGCTCCCGGCCGGGCCCTGGAAAGCGGGCCGGGAGCGGCGTCGGCTGACTGCCGTGGATGTGCGAGCGGCGCTCGCCGGGTCTGCTCATCGGGTCTGCGGGGATCTGGGTCCCTGCTCGCCGGGTCACTCGCCGGGTCTGCTGCGGCTGTTGTTCCGACTGTTCCGGCAGTCGCAGCGAGGGCCAGTCCGGCGGGTTGCCGGGCTGGCCCTCACTGGTGGTGCCGGAGCGTTTTCAGGGGCGCGGACCGGCCCCTTCGCCGTCTTCTTCGTCCGTGTCCGCGTCGCCCTCGGCGCGGCTGGGCTCCGCGGCACCGGGGGTCTCGCTCTCCTCTCGGGACAGCAAGTCGCCCCAGGTGCGGCGCACGCGCTCCTCCCCGCCGACGTACCCGGCATCACGGAACGCGGCCACCGCCTGGCGGTAGGAGACCGGCGGATCCTCGCGATACCGGAGGTGCCGCAGCACCACCAGGAGCTGCGGGTCACTCAGACGCTCACCCGTCACGGGGGTCGGCACACCTGCGACGGACGCGATCTGCTCAAGCGTCACGGTGCCCTCCAGGGCCTGTGCCGCCGAGCCCTCCGTGACGGAACCTGCCGCGGACCGCCCGGCCGTGACGGACTTCGTCACGGTGTCCGTGCCGGACCCCGTGACGGCCGCGCGGTCGTCGTCCGTGACAGTCTGCCGCGGCCGTGACGCTTCACCGGCCATCCAGTCCCTGAGCTGCGTGACCCCCTTCGTCACGGCACCCGTCACGGCCTTCCCTTCAGCGTGACGGAATGCCGCACCCGCCCCGGACCCCGTACCGCTGGTGCGCCGCTTGCCGTCGTCCGTGACGGATCCGTCACGGCCCGGTCCTGCGGGCAGGGCGGGAGTCACGGACGCGGTCAGAGCAGGCACAGCAACCGGGGCGAACATCGTTGCCAGGGCCGTGTCCGCACCCTGCGTCATCCGGTCGCGCTGCACAGTGACGAGACCCGCGCCGAGTTGCGTGTCACCGACACCGACCTTCCTGGCCAGCCGCCACGACCTCAGATCCGACCGCCTGCGCGCTCCCTTCTTCGGATGACCCGCCGCCCTGGCCCGCTCGTAGGCCAGGCGCTGCATCGTCACAGCGTTACGCCTCTGTGCCTCCATATCGATGCCGGACCGGTAGATGACGACGCGTCGGGCCACCAGGCCGATGCCCTCGGCGGAGGCGCACATCGCCATCGGCGTGACGGCGTAGACCACGGCCTCGGTCGTGTCCGACGCGAGCTTGGCCCCGGTGCCCGAGGCGACGGCCGGCAGGATCCACAGTCCCAGCCGGACAGCCGCCGGCGCGGACTGGCCCAGCAACGTCATCAGCACGTACGCGATCGCGAGGACGAGCGTGGCGCCCTCGCCCGCAGCAACCACGCCCAGCGCGGTCGCGCTTTCGGGGAAGACCGTACTGACGTTGGTGTAGGTGCCATAGGCACCCAGGCCGCCCGCAAGGATCATCGGCACGATGCCGCCGATCAGCAGAAAGATGTGGGCGCCGCTCAGGCTTCGAGGTGGCGCGGGGAGAGTCTCGTACGGACCCGCAGGTGAAACGGTCATAGTCTGCTCCTGGGCATCGATATGGGAAGCGTTGGAAGAGGGCAGGAATCGCGGCGCGACGGGCGCGGTACCGCCCTGCGGGAGCAGCGGCGGTACCGGGGGAGCCGACGGTCAGGCCGTAGCGGCCTCGGCAGACACGGCGGGCGGGCCGTAGGCACGGGCAAATGCGGCTCCGGCGGTCAGCAGCGCAACAATGTCCTGATGCGTGCGGACCAGGCGCTCCGACCACGGCACGGCGCGCGCGGAATCGGATCCGGTGTGGGCCTTGATCACCACGTCCAGCACCGATCCCGCGATCCACGCGGTGTCCGGGTCGCCCTGGTCGCCCTGGCTGACGCGGTTCAGCGCGGTGCCCAGCGAAAGCTGCGCGACGGGGGCGTCCATCTCGTCCCTGATCAGGCGCAGCAACGCCCGGAGCATGTCCTTGACCGTCATCTTCGCGTCGTCGGCGGGCAGGTCCTCGGCGGTGATGGTGTTGTAGGTCGTGGTCCGGGCCCAGCCGTCCCGGTCCAGGAGAGCGATGGTGGCGTCCAGGTGGCGGGCCACGGCCTCGCCGGACGACTCCTCGCCGGACGGGCCGGTCCAGATCGGCCGGTAGGAGTCGTCCGCAAGGGCCTTGGCTGCGGCCAGTGTCTCGTCGCTGAACACGGCGGCGGAAAGGGCGGGAGCGGGGGTGGTCTTCTGGGTCATGTGATCCTCGCGGTCTACGCGAAGGGCGGCCGGTCATCCGGCCGGAGCGGGGCGGGCTGCCCGGCGCTCTCCACCGTCCCCGCACCCATTCAGGGTGCGGGGACGATGGGCTACGCCGGGCGGTCAGCCCCGCAACCGGGCCCTCGCACGCTGCAGTTCCTCGGCCGACATGAACCGCGCGAGGTCCTCGACGGCCGCCGGACCGCCGTCCCGGGCAGCAGCGAGCTTCTTGAGGAGCGTCTCAAGCCCGGCCGCCAGCGTGTCGGCGCGGCGGCGCTGCGTCTCCGCCCGGTCGTGCAGCTCTCCGAGCTGCGCAGCGATCACCCGTTCCTGTTCCCGCCAAGTGCGGGAACGGATCATGCGGATCATGAAATCTCCTGGAGAACGTCGGACCCGCCCGGCCCGGCCGCATTTGACACGGCCGGGCCGGGCGGAACAGGCAGCCCGTCAGCGGGTGCGCAGGTGGTTGAGGTACTCGTCCTGAACGGTGACCAGCTGCTTGTAGTGCGGGGCGCCGCCGGTGCAGGCGGTCCCGGTCCGGGAGCGGATCCATGTCCGGCAGACCGGACAGACCGTGACATGTGCGGTCCAGAGGTCGCTGGCGCGGAGGTAGCGCTGGTGGAGGGTCTGGGCGGCCATCAGGCGGCGTGGGTGTGGGCCATGGCCGGGGTCGGGGCGGCCCCGCTGCATCCGGGGCAGAGCCACCGCCCGCAGAAGAGGCACGGCTCGTCCGCCGCTCGCATCTCGTCCGACGACCGGAAGGTCAGTGGCCGGGTGAGGTGGAGGATGGGCTGTCGCTCGTGGCCGGGGTCCATCTCGCCGAGGGTGCGGCGGGTGCGGCGGCCGGCGATGTGGGCGCGGTGGTCGCCGTCGGCGACCAGGCGGTGGACGAGCTGGTGGTGCCGGGTTTCGGTCTCGTCGGGCATCGGGCCGAGGTCGGTGTCGCGCTGCTCCTCGTCCTCCAGCCATCCGGCACGCGGAGCCAGGGACGGGACGATGCTGCCATCGCAGGGGCCCGTCTGAGCCGGGCCGGTACGGGTGGTGCGGGCGGGGCGTGTCAAGATTCCGTTCACAGGGACTCCCGGTTCCTGTACTGACGGCCCGGAGGTTGCACCCTCCGGGCCGTCGCCGTGGCTGGTCGGACGAGCAGCCACGGCCCGGGCCGTCCCGCGTGGGGCGGGACGGCCGGGGCCGTGGTCGATCGTCCGGGTCAGTGACGGTCCGGGTGGGTGTGGTCAGCCCACCCGCCGGCAGGCCAGCCGCGAGCACCGGAGCGGGCGGTGGCCTCCGCCGTGGCGATCGCGGCGTATGCCTGCGCCACCGCGGCGTGGGTCCGGGCGGAGGCAGGCGAGCCGCCCTCCGCGTAGGCGGCTGCGCGGTTGGCGTGCTCGACCGCGCGGGAGTACGCCTCGGGACCGGTCATGGTGGGCAGGTCAGTCATGCGTGTTCCTCCTGGGTGACGAGCTGGTGATGGGCAGTCGGACGGGTCAGCGAGCAGGTCAGGCGGCCCTGGCGGCCAGCACCCACACCACCGCGGACGGGAGCGGCTCCAGCGGGGCCGGCGGGAGAGCCCGGGCCGCGGGCGGCTCCATCCCGGACGGGAACTCCCGGCTCTGGGAGGTCTCCAGGTGTCCGAGCGCCTGATCGAGCAGCTCGGTCAGGACCGGCCACGCGAACTCCGGCTCGGGAAGCACCCGCAGTTGCGCGGCGGCCAGCCACACGTCCTGGGTGACGTCGTCCGCGTCGCGTACCGGGTCGGCGGCCATCTCGGCGAGCTGTTCGGCAGCGGCTGCGGCGAGCCGGGCGGAGTAGCGGGAGTAGAGGCTGGTCAGAGTGGTACGCATCAGGGGGTCCTCCAGGATCGGGGCGACTGTTCGTACGAGCAGCCGAGGCCCCGGCCGACCCGAGTGATCGGGTCGGCCGGGGCCTCGGTCGTTCGTCATCGGGAACTCGCGGTCAGAACGAGGTACGCGTCCAGGCTGGGAAGCGACCGGCGCAGCGTCCGCAGTGGGACCGGTGAGTGATCCGGCACCATCCGGCAGCGACCGCGCTGGTCAGGCTGGACTCGGTGGCACCGCAGCGCTCGCACGTGAGCGGGCCCTGTTCCGGCTGCTCGGCAGCCTGGCGGGGGACCAAGTGGTCCAGGGGGACCCCGGGGCCCTCGGCGGGCTGCGCGCCCTGCGGAACGGCGCGACGCGACTGGTCGGCGTTCTGCACCGCAGGAAGTACGGCGGCCCACCCGGCCTCGCGCTTCGGAGCGGCCCCGGCGTACTCGCGGTCGAACCGGCGGCGCTCCCGGGCGAAGACCTCCCGAACTGCCAGGCGCTTGGGCTCCTGGCGGACCAGCCGGAGGAAGGTGACGGCCAGGCGCTCGCCGTCACGGCAGGGCAGTGTCTGCCCGGCTCGGTCCGTGGCCTCGCCCCTGCAGGCCAGGCACCGCTCGTGGTGCCGACGGAACATCACGCGGACCTGCTCCGCGCTGAGCGGGACGGGCCTGAGCTGACTCGCGGCCGGTGCCGGGTGCGCCTTGGGCTTGGGCAGCACCTTCGTCGCCCGGCGGGAGGCGACCGTCGAGGACACCTCGGTCCGCTCGGCCAGCTCCGACCGCCAAATAGCGACCTCGGTGTTGAGGACGATCCGTCGGTTGCTGCTGGAGCAGCGGCGGCGGGGTGTCGTGGTGGGGTCGTGGTACGGGGTGGTGTGGTGCGGGACCAGCACCGGCGTGCCGAGGACTCCGGTGATTGGCGTCCAGCACTTGCAGGCCGGGCACATCACGTGCTCTTTGCCGGGCGTCAGGTTGATCTCGCTGGTCTTGAGCTCCGAGGCGATGATCGCCGGGAGGGTACTGAGGTTCTTCGTGCGGGTCTTCCGGCGGCGCTTGCGGGCCTTGGGCTCCACAGTCGGTGTGGCCATGGGGGACTCCTCCGGTAGAGGGGAGAGGGGGCTGCGTCACGGGTGGGCTCTCCGACCCCCAGGACCCCCGACCGAGGCCGGCGTCCTGGCTGATCGGACAGCGCATCAGCGCTGCGACGTGCAACAGGAGTTGACCGGCCAGGTGACCGGCCCAGGGGATTTGGTGGAGCTATCAACCCTGGTCCTCCCCTTCGGGGAAGCACTCGCAAGTGACGCTGAGCAGAAACCACGCGAAGACGGTGCCTTCAGCGGTTCAGCAGCGCCGCGACATCAATGTAGACCACTAGCGCCTTCCAGCGCTAGTGGTAGCGCTGGAAGTTTGCGTGGCGTAGTCTTCGACGTATAGAGCTGCACCAATGGAGGTGTGGCGCGCGAAGCCAGAGGGAGGAGACCGGCATGCCCAGCACAGTCGGATATGCAGAGATCGCCGCGAGCTATCGCAAGCAAATCCAGGACGGGGCGCTGAAGCCAGGCGCCACCATGCCGTCGCTGCGGCAGGTTTGTGAGCGCTATGGCGTGGCGCAGACGACCGCGAACAGGGCCTACCGAGTCCTCAAAATGGAGGGACTGACCATGGCCAAGCCAGGCGTGGGCACTGTGGTGGTCGGGCCGGTCAGCAACAACATCAGCACCCGCGTGCGGCTCTACGAGGAGACGGGAAAGGCGCTGGACGACGGCGAGAGCTCTCGGATTCTCGAGGTAGGCACCGTCGGAGCAGACGAACTGGTTGCGCCGCGCCTGGACGTTACGCCCGGCACGCCTGTCCATGTTCGCCGCCGTCTGGTCAGCCGCAATGGTGTCCCAGTACACCTGAGCAGCTCCTACTACCCCGCCTTCGTGGTCGCTGCGACGCCAGAGCTGGCTGAGCCAGTCTCGACTGGAGGCTCGCGCGAACTGGCAGCGACGCGTCTCGGTGTCGCTCAGGACCGTGTGCTGGAGGAAGTGACGTCGCGTCTCGCCACCAGCTCCGAAAAGGAGCACTTGGGCCTGACGGCTGGGGATGTCGTTGTAAGCCAGATCGTCCGGACGGTAACGCTGGCCAACGACCGCGTAGTTGAAGTGGCCGTCAAGGTCACCGGTGGAGCAACCATCCTCCGCTGGAGCACATCTCTGGCAGCCAGCACTCTCAAGAAATGACACGGGACCCCCTCAAAGCAAGGCGCTTGGACAGCACACACTGCGTTCGAAAGGCAGCTACCAAAAGTGACGAGTGGGGGTGACATTCAAGTTGTCACCCCCACTTGTCACTCCGCGCGATCAAGGGGCCGTGCCAAGCTCGGCCGCAGAAGGGCCAGCCCTCCGGGCCGCCAGCACCGTACGGAAAGGGGATCGGCGATGGATGTACGTCCTGACTGGGCGCGCCGGATGGCGGAGGAGCGCGCGGCGCGTGACTGGTCCCAGCCCGATGCCGTACGGGCCCTGATGGCTCGGCTCCCAGACGACCAGGTCGTGAGCGAGCAGGACTTGCTCCGGCAGTGGAAGCGCTGGGAGGCCGGCGACGCGCAGCCGGTGAAGTACCGGTCCGCCATCGCTCAGACCTTCGGCACGACCACCGGCGCTTTCTTTCCCGAGCGGTCCCGCCGGGACGGCCGGGCGGAAATCCTTCAGGTCAGCGGCATGGACACCGTGGACATCATCGCCCGGCTGCGCGCGTCCGATGTCGATGTCGCGACGCTGGACGCGCTGCGGATCACGGCGGACCGGCTGTGTTGCGAGTATGCCTACATGCCCGCCGACCAGCTGCTCCTGGAGGGCAAGGCGTGGCTCGCCCGCGTCGTCGGCCTCCAGCACCAGCGGGTCAGCCTCGCGCAGCACCGCGACATCATCGCGCTCGCCGGGAAGCTGTCGCTGCTGGTGGGCTGCGTGGAATACGACTCCGGCCGGCCGCGCGATGCCGAGGCCACGCGACAGGCCGCGCTGATGCTCGGTCAGGAGGCCGGTGAGCTGAGCGTGCAGGGGTGGGCCCACGAGATGCGCGCGTGGTTCAGCCTGACCCGGGGCGACTACCGCGGCGTCATCGCGGCCGCAGAGGCCGGCATCGCCGTGGCTCCCAATGAGAGCGTCGCCGTGCAGCTGTACGCGCAGAAGGCGAAGGCGTGGGCGCGGCTGGGGGACAGGGCGCAGACCGAGGTGGCGCTGGATCAGGGCCGTCAGCTCCTGGAACGCATGCCGTACCCGGAGAGCATTGAGGATCACTTCGTCGTCGACCCTGCCAAGTACGACTTTTACCGGATGGACGCGCTGCGCAAGGTCGGCGAGAACCGCCTCGCGGAGCAGCTGGCCCGCGAGGTGATCCGGGCGGGAACGGACTTCGACGGGACGGAGCGCTCGCCCATGCGGATCGCGGAGGCCCGGGTCACGCTGGGCGTGGTTGCGGCCCGCGAGGGTGACCTGGACTCAGCACTGGCTTTCGGCGAGCGGGCTCTGTCGGGCAGTCGGCGTTCGTTGCCGTCGCTGGCGATGGTGTCCGCCGACCTCGGTCAGGCCCTCCAGTCCCAGTACGCGCATGCATCCGAGGCGCAGGAATTCGTCGCGCATCTCCGCGAACTGCGGGGCGGCCAGTGACCCAACGACTGGCCCTCGCCCGGGGCCCTCTGACGGGTGCTCTGGGGTTCCACCTGTGCGTTCTCACGTCAGGAGCGGGGCCCGGGTCGCCTGGTGAGGATCCCGTGGGTCCACGCAGCGGCGGCGTTGCGCGCAACGTCGCCTCCACTCTTGTATTCACAATAGTATTCACGGAGGTATGCTGAGGTTATGGCTGACACGACCGTCAAGATCGACACGGCGACTCGGGACCGTTTCGCCGCCATCGCCGCTGCCCGCGGACAGAGCGTCCGGGGATATCTCGCCGCGCTCGCGATAGAGGAAGAGAACCAGTTGAAGCTGGGCCATGCGACTGCCGCCTTCCGGGCCGCTGTGGCGCGTCCCGGCATCGCAGAGGCATTCGACCGGGATTTCGGCGGACTTCCTCGGCGCACCGGCCGGGCGGCCTGACCCTTGGACCTCCACGTTGATATCCGGTGGCTGCTCGATCGCCAGGAGGATCTTCTCGGCAAAGAGCTGACGGTGCGGGACTACTCCGCCTTGGTCGCTGCCGTGGCCAGGCACCGGGTGAACACTCCCAGCCTGGACGAGACCTCACCTGACGCCTTCTGGCGCGCAGCTGCACTGCTGGAACAGATCGTGCTGCTGCGCCCGCTGCCGGCCCGCAGTGAACTGTTCGGGTACGGGCTCGCCACGGCCTACATCGAGGCTTCGGGCGAGTCGGTGGAAGCCGTCTACGAGTCCTGGCGCGACCTGATCATGGACATCCAGGCCCTTCGGCTGACGGTGTTCGACGTGGCCGACCGGCTGCGCTCCTGGCGCGTACCCGGAACGGAGGCCTAAGCAGGTGGTTCGCAGTTCCGGAAACGCTTCGGGCGTAAGGAAGTTCGTCACGCGCCCCCGTGAACTGGAAAGTGACCGGGGGTTCCCGTCAGGCGGACACGGCATTCGTGGTGCTCGGGAATTTGTGCGAATGCGTCCGGCGGTTCCGTCGGATTGTGCGGTTAGGCTGTGCCCAGACAAGATCCATAACGTCGAGAACCCCAGGGACCGGGCAAGGTCCGCTGGGGCTTCTCAAGCGAGGCTGAGCCTCGTTGGGCGACTCACCTGGAAAGGAGGTGATCGCGGGATGAAGAGTACCCGCCCTCGCGGAACTGCACGCGCAGCTACACCGTTTCACCCTCGCGGTCACGCCGCCAGGCGCCTGCTTTCGGGCAGGCCGACTCCACCATCGGTATCGAGGGGGTCGGGATGACCTAGGTCATCGGCCGCGCGCCAATGATGTGGACTGGTAATCCACTTCGCCTCGCGCGGCCCATCGCGCCAACCTTCAGGTCGGCCGCCCAGTCTCCGGAATTTGGCGCCGGTTCTGGGCTCCAGCTCACTGAGCTGGGTTTCTCATCACAAGCACTCCACTCCCGCCTGGCAGCGGGGGTCGCTCCACCCCAGTTCCTCGGGGCTCCTATGGCAGGGAGCCGGTGAGGCCTGGACAACAACAGAGCTTCCAGGGCTTCCCGTGGCAGGGGGCCCGTGAAGTTCGGCCGAAGTGAGCTTCTGGGGCTTCCCGTAACTGGGGAGCCGTCGAAGTTCGGTGCCCGAGCTTTCAGGGCTCCCGTGGCAGGGGGCCCGTCGAAGTTCGGTGTCGTTTCACCCCGGGTTCCGGTGGCCTTGGCAGGTCGTCGGGCTCGGGGGTCCACGTGATCGTGGCCGGGTCCCACAAGGGGGCTGGTCACGGTCTGAGCTTCCAATATGAAGTTGGTGTCCCCGTCATAGTGCCTGATCTCCCTGTCTATGGAAAGCGGACCCCTGTCCGTTTCGAGCTGATTCGGTCGTCCGGATCGTCCCGCGTGACGGGATCGACGGTCACTTTGACCGCTTATGCGGCGTATGCGACGCGCTTTTCTCCTCTCGTAGGAACACACACATACCTGTCAGTGACCCGGCATAGCGGCGGTTTCGGAGCTGTCTCGCCGGGCTCGGTCGTGGTCGCGGTGTCGGCCGCCCGGCTCGTGCACCCGCTCGCGGAGGTCGTCCACACCTGCGCCGACGGAAGCGTCCGCGAGGGCGGCTTCCCGCCTGGCGGGACGAGCTCCACGATTTCTGCCCGCCGTGCGGGAGCGCGGGGGGTAATCCGCGCTGAGCGCCCTCTGTCCACAGGCCGGGTGCTGCAGGGTCGGCGGATGGATCATGATGCACGCGTTCTGCCTGCTGCGGGAGGTGTCCGCTTTGGCGTGTACACCGGCCCGATGACACAGGCGATGTTGGGATGTTCGGCCCTGGCGGTGTCCGCCGCTCCGGTCGGGACGGTGGGCCGATGAGCAGCGTGGCGGCATCAGCCGTCGCGCTGCTTCCTGCTCCGCGTCCGTCGGCCGACGGTGACGCGGCCGGTGTGCTGCCGGGTGTGCGGTTCTGCCGGGTGGTGGAGGAGGAGCAGGACATCCTCCGCACGGCGTCGCGGCGGTCTGAGCCGCGGGCGTGGCTGCGGTCGGTGGTATGGCTGGTCGCTGCAGGGCTGCACCCTGAGGCCGGGCCGAAGACGCTGGTGATCGCGGAGAACCTCGCGGACCGGATGGATTACCGGCGCGGGATCGTGGTTTACGACCTGAAGGGCACGGTCCGGCGGACCGGTACGTCGCCAGCGACGGTGAAGCGGCACGTGACCGTGCTGCGGGAGCTGGGTGCGCTGGTGTGGCTGGTGTACGGATCGAAGCGGAATCTGGCGCTGCCCGGTGAGCCGTACATGGCGACGGCGACGATCTACGGTGCGGTCATCCCCCCGGCCTATGACGAGGCAATGGGGCACCGGCTGACCGGCACGGGCTATGAGGGCCGGGTGTGCGGGGTGACCGAGGCCGGCCGCGAGCGCGCGGTCGCCGAAGCGGTCGTGCGGAGCGAGGCCCGCTGTGCCGGTCGCCGCCGGTCGCAGCGGTCCGGTTCGGATGTCCGTCGCGGTGCCGGTACCGGACGGGGCCGGGGGACAACGCCTGTGGATAACCGGGGTGTGGATAACTCCTGCTCAGGAAGCCGTGAGCCCCATTCTCCTGGTGGTTACCACCGATCACCTGATGCTGATGTTGAGAGTGGTAGTAAAGACACCTCGCGCCAGCGCGCGAGCCGCACAACCGCCCCCCGTTCTCCCCACCAGATCAGCTACAACAGCGACGGCACCCGTCGAACAGCCCGCCAGGCGCAGCAGGGTATTGAGATCGCCCGGCAGGTCAGGGCCCGGGTCAACTGGGCTCAGACAGCCCGGCTCCGCCGCCTGGCCCGCGTGCTGCGCCCGCTGACCGATGCGGGATGGGACGCCCACCAGATCACCGAGAAGCTCCACTCCTGGACGCTGAGCTGGCGCCCCGCCCAGCCCGCGGAGTACATCCGTGCCCGCCTGGCCCAGCAGGCCACCGCCGAGCACCAGACGGCCGCAGCAGAGGCGGCCGAGGGCTGGGACGAGCAGGAAGCCTCCAGGCCCTTCGCCGCCTCCGCCGACCTGGTGCGCACTGTGATGGACGGCCTGGCCCAGGGCCTCGCCACGTACTCCGCCCGCCAGGCCGAGCAGGGCCTGGACGACCTCACCACCACCGCCGCGGCCGCCGACATGGCAGCAGTCCTCGGCACCACCACGACGGGAGCCCTGGCATGACCACCACCACCCCCAGCAACGGCGTTCCCGGCAGCAGCGGTGTGGATCTCGCCCGGGTCGCGCTCCGCAACGCCCGCGCCGCCGCGAAGACCCAGCCGCAGCCCAAGCGCCGCACCGGCGCTTCCCCGTCCGGGCGGCCACGAACCGGCGGCCGTGACCCGCTCCCCTTCGGTGACGCCCTCGCACGAATGGTCGCGGAACGCGGCTGGGAGCAAGCGGCAGCCGGCGGGAACGTCCTCGACCAGTGGCCCACGATCGCCCCCGAACTCACCGGGAAAGTGACCGCCGTCCGCTTCGACACGCAGACCCGGACGCTGCACCTGCTGCCCTGCTCACCGGCCTACCGCACCCAGCTCACCCTCCACCAGAAGCAGATCACCGCCAAGATCAACGACACCGTCGGCCCGGACACCGTCCGGCATCTGGAGATCCTGCGCCCCGCCACACTCACCACGCCCCACCACGCCCCGCCCGTGCCCAGCGCCGCCCGGACACCTGCGCCCGCTGCCACTCCGCACCCCGTCGCCGTGTCCGGGAAGTCTGCGCGGCAGGAGGTGCCGGAGGGCTACCGCGATGCCATCGCCGCCCACCGCGCCACCTGGAACACCACCCGGCAGCACACCAGCCCCGAGGTCCAGGCGGCCGCCGAACGGCAGCTCCGGAACCGGCTCCGGGAACCGGAGGAGAACTTCGCCGACGGCCGCCAGGCCCTCGCCGGGCTCCGCGCGAAAGCGGCCGCCCAGCAGCAGGTGCGGCCCAGCGACGCTTCCCGGGCACGGGCCCTGCAACGCCTCGCCGCCGAACGCGAGGGGCTGGCCACGCTCACACCAACCTCCGCTCTCAACCCCGCCCGGCCCTCCCAGGCCGCATGACCACGTACGGAGAGACACATGCCGGACCAGACCGAGTACGACTACTTCTCGCCCAACGAAGGCCCGGACTGCACACGGTGCGCGGAGGCACGTCCTGAGCTGGAGAAGATCAGGGACTTCGCCCTGGCCCAGAAGGAGCGGTTCGCCGCTCAGGCCCTCCACCCGTACGTCGCGGGAAAGACCGCTCTCCACCACAGCAGCTGCTCCACGCTGGAAGACCTCGCGCAGCAGGGACGCCCCCTGTCGTGGGACGAGGAGACAGAGTCGCCGGCAGACGTGTTCGAGGGTGAGCTCCTGGGGTTTGCTCACGCCGACGTCTTGTCCGCGTACCGGCCGAACTTCACCGTCATGACCGCCCAGGAGGCCGCCGGGTGGGTTCGAGCCCATACCGGCCCCAGGGGCGGAACCCGTTACAGGCTCTGCAAGGTCTGCACCCCGGACCTTCCGGCTGCACACCCTCCGCCGCCCACCTCCGCTCCTCCCGGCTGAGCTCCGCTTCCGGGCTCATCCGCCCACCGGAACGACAGGCACCTAGCAGTGCCTTCTCGGCCAATGCTCATGAGGAATCAGGCAGGAAGGGCCGCTCTGGACGTGCCGCCCACTGCCGGGTCCCATGATCTGACCTGGGGACGAAGCGACCCCAGGACGGTGAGGAGCAGCGGTATGGGTGTGAGCGAAAGCTATCTGTCCAGGGCGGGAGTCCAGCAGCTGCTGGGCATCAACGCCTTTGGGCTGTGGCGGCTGGTGAGGAAATACGACGACTTCCCGCAGCCGACCGAGCCGCCGCACGACCCGTTCGCCTCCTTCAACGAGGAGAAGGAGCCGGAGGAGGTCTGGAACGGATTCCAGGTCTACCGGTGGGCGGCCCGCACTCCGGAGTTCGCGCACCGCGGCGCCGTGCTGCTGCGCCCGGTCCCCGAAGACGTGGCGCCCGGCCGGTGGGCCGGGTACAAGGACACGGTGCGCGGCCCCGCGCTGGACTGGCATACGGTCCTGGGGACGATCCGCATCGTGCACTGCGACGACCGCAAGGTGGCCACCGACGTCGCCACCGAGGCGGTCGGCGGCGGCAACCCGGACGGCGTCGTCACCGTCTGTGCCCTGTACGGGGACATGAGCTTCCGCGGGCCGGCACTGGTCGCGGCCGACACCGCACGCCCGAGCATCGAGTACGAAGCCGACTGGGGTGACGTCGCGGCCCTAGCCGGGCAGGACCTGCCCTGGTGGCCCGAACTGCTGCGCCTGCCGCACCTGATCCGGGCCTGGGAGCCCGGCGCACCCGCGGCCACCGCGGAGGTGCCCGCCAACAACAACGAGAAGATCCTGCGTCGCGTCGTCGGCAAGGACGCCTTCGACGTCACCTCGCACCTGGCAGCGACCGACATGGCCAACGACATCCGCAACAACCGGATCGACGCAGCCCTGCACGACAACGAAGTCTTCGGCAAGAAAGCCTACGGCGAGCGCCGCAACCCCGTGGCCATCGCAGCCGAACCCGACACCGGCCACCACCCCCTGCGCTCCGACGGCGACCGCCAGATCCTCAAGGCCGGCTGGCTGAGGCTCGCCCTCAGTACCCACCCCGACGCCGTCGCCGCGATCGAGGTCGCCGTCGGCCGCCAGCCGGACCTGCTCCCCTTCGGTGCGCTCACCGAGGTCCCGGTCCGTCCCGGCGCGGTCAGCGAACGGTGGGCCCGCCGGCTCACCATGTGCGATCCGACCGCCGCCCACGTCGTCCTCGCCCAGAGCAAGAAGGCGGAGGCCTTCTTCATCGACCCGCTCACCGACATGCCCGTCCTGCGCACCGTCGCCGACCACGGCGGCAAGCAGGTCTGGCGGTTCTACGCCCCGCTGTCCCTCCCGGCCGACGACGCCGAACTCGCCTCGGTGATCCTGCACCACACCGTGTGGGTCACCACCAGCGACGGCCACCTCCACCCCGCCCCCTGCACCCCGTCCGAGCACCTGTGGTGGGGCAACGGATACGGCGACCGTCCCAGCGAGGCCGCTACGGTCATCAACCTGCTCCTGGACGACCTCAAGGCCACACCCAACCTGCGTGAGCACTGGAACGCGCCGAAGGGCCTGACCGCCTTGCTCAACGAGGACCACAAGCACGGCACCGAACTCACCCGCAGCACCCTGCTCCACGCCCGGATGACGCCACCGCGTACCCGGTGAAGCTGAGGCAGCCCGGCCGCCGAACCGCTGATCGGCTTCGATCCGGCCGTCCTCGCCCTCGAAGCGAGTGAGCCGTACGTACGGCTCACCTGCTGTGTCACCGCTGCTTCTCCTGTCTGGCCCACACCTTTGCGTCAACGTGTCAGGATCGGAAGCATGGCGATCATCGGGGTACGCGTCGAGTTCTATGAAGAGGTCGGCGACGTGGGGGAGTCGTCCCAGAACATGCTGGGCGCGCTCTACCGCGAGCGTGGATTCAAAGCCGAGGCGGTGCCCAGGGTGGGGGAGCTGTTCCGGCTGTCCTCCCTGCGGGTCGGATCGAACGCGCTCCCCACCGGCTTCGGCTTCACGGTACCCGGCCCGTTCCTGCCGGTGCGGGCGGTCGAGCACTCCCCCGTTCCTATCGACGATCGAGGCAACACCGTCCAATGGTGGGACCAGTCTGCTGAACCCTTGGTGAGCGTCGTGCTGTACACGACGAGGTCGGATGACCCGCGTCTGTTCCGCACAATGCTGGAGCGGTTCGCCGCACCGGATTCCGGCTGGAACGGGGTATTCGCCCAGGGCACAGAGCTGGACCGCCTCTGGGGGGAACTGCGTGACGCCCACAGCCCTGCCGCCGTGTAGGCGGTCGCCGACTGCGCCGTCCGGGCTGTGAAGGGCTGGCCACCGTTCCCTTCAGAAACGACAGCGCCTTGGGTATCACGCCTGGTCAAAGGGCGGAACAGGTGCCCCTAGCTCTTACGGCAGGCTTGTTGTCCGGTGCCGTCGGTGACTGCCTCGCATTGACGCAAGGCATTGCAGGTCGTACGATCGATGCATACCCCGCCGGGTCTGCAAAGCCCCGGTTCGACGGCCCCGCAAGGGGCCGTTTTTGTATTCACAGACAGGTTGTGCGCGCAGGCGAGCGAACCCCGGCTGTTCGCGGTCGGCAGGACCACGGCCCGGGCATCGCCTCTGGCTCTCGGGAGGGGCACCCAGCGTGTCTGAGCTGATCGTCTACGTCGACGGTTTCAATCTGTACCACGGGCTCCACGCCAAGTACGGACGCCGGTTCCTCTGGCTCGACCTGGAGAAACTCGCCCGGACACTACGTCCCCGCGACCAGCTGGTGAAGGTCAAATACTTCACCGCGTCCGTCATGAACGACCCCGGGGCCTTGAGCCGACAGGACGCCTACCTCCAGGCTCTTCCTGCGCACAGCGGCGACACGGTGGAGATCATCAAAGGCCGCTATCAGGCGAAGCAGAAGACGTGCCGGCAGTGCGGCAGCAACTGGACGCACTACGAGGAGAAGGAGACCGACGTCAACATCGCGGTCTCCCTCGCCGCGGATGTGGCAACAAAGTCGGCGACCTCGGCCGTCATCATCAGTGCCGACAGCGACCTCGCCCCCGCTGTCCGCAAGGCCAAGAGCCTCGCGCCGGGGACTCACATCATGGCGGCGTTCCCGCCCAAAAGGTACTCCAACGAACTGAAGACGCTGATGCCAGCGTCCTTCCTCATCGGCCGTGCCAAGTTCTCCGGCGCCCAGTTGCCTGACCAGGTCGTCGACCCGGCGACCGGACACGTCATCGAACGCCCGGCAAAGTGGGCCTGACGGAGAATCCCGGCGAGACCCAGCTCATGAGGCAGCGCCCCGTTGATGATGCTGTCGTTCTCGGTGGTCACCACGACAATGGAACAGCCCAGATGCTCCTCAAGCACGCACGGCCACCAGGCCCCCGAGCGGGCCGACATGGCCCAGGGCCGGGATACGGAGGTTCCGGACTGTCTCCCGCGTCTGGCAGGGGACCTGCAGTTCGGGCTTGTTTCCAGCGGTCCGCCAGGCGCGTACGCTCCGGCCATGACACCTAGCGCAGCGTTCCCCGCACACTGTCAGGAGCCGGATCCCGGGTGGGGTTTCACCCCCGCACCCTGAACGCCCGGAGGCCCTCACCGATTGCTGATCGGTGAGGGCCTCCTGCTGTGCCACGGCGGGCCGACGGCCGTCCAGGCCGGTACGCGCGGCCGCCAGACGTTGTGCCTGGACACGGCGCGAGTCCCCGCAGCACTTGCAGGTCAGCGGTATGGACACCGTCGACATCATCGCCCGGCTGCGAGCATCCGACGTGGCGGCGCCGAGCTCTTGCGCTCCTTCCGGCCGGTTTCAGCGGGAGCGCCAGTCGGTGAAGACCTGTTCGGCGTCGGCTTCGACGACGTCGCGCAGGTCTTCGTCGTCGTCCGGGGCATCCAGGCCCAGTGCGTTGAGGACGTGCCGGTAGTACTGGTAGGCGAAGTGGGGGTCGCCCGCTGCCAGCACGGACGACAGGAGCGGCTCGTCGTCGGCCGTGGACCGGTCGACCTTGACCAGTACCTGGACGCGTTCGCGGTTGCTGAGAGGGGGAGAGCGGAGCCGAGCTGCTGCTCCAGCCGGCTCCAGCTGGTCGATGTCCGCTCCCGCGCTGCCTTCTTCAGGGCTCCACGGACAGCCGCCGCGGCGGGCACGAGGTGCGCCGGCAGCGTGGCAGGGTCCGTGATCGGGTCCGGCTCTGGATCCATGGCCGGGGGTGTGCTGGTGTCCGGCTGCCGCTGTGTGGCCGTGCTCTTGGGCGCGTCGGGTTCTTCTGCGGGGCCGACGGCTTTTCCTGCCCATTCATTCACCTTGTGCTGCTCAGCCGACGACAGGATGTCTCCGGCCTCCTTCGCCGCAGCCACGAGCTCCTCGACAAGCTCCTGCTGCTGTTCAGTGGACAGGGACTCACGGCGTAGACGGCCGGTGATGCTCTGAACCCGCCCTCGTGCCTTGTTCCGTGCTTTGCGCTCCAGGGCCTCCGTCACGGGCTGCTTTTCCAGCTCCTGAGCCTCTGTCTCGCGACGCATCCACCGCTCCTCACGCGTTGCCGCTCGGCGTGCTCTGCGTTCCTCCTCGGCTGTGGCCTGGCGCGCTTCTCGCATCCGGGCCTCCTGCTCGCGCCGTTCCCTTGCCGCACGCCGTTCCCGGGCAGCACGACGAAGTGCCTCTTCGAGGAACGTGTCGGCTGCCCGGAGAGTTGCGGCCTCTTGCGGTGTGGCCGCCGCGTCGCCCAGAAGAAGCTTTCTGGCCTGGGGAATCAGCGTTGAGACGTTGCGGTCGTGTCCATGCCGGATGGCTTCGTCAAGTCGGTGAAAAAGCCGCCGGCGGGCCCGGTCCTGCTGGTGGATCCAGTCGTTCGCGTGGTCGATCGCGCGTTGCAGGTGCTCAAGGGCCTGGCCCTCGCAACGGGATAACTGGAGCCGTGCTGTGTCCCGCAGCTGGCGGGCGGCGTCGGTCTCCTGCTGGTGCACGGCGTGGTGGATGAGCCGGGTCAGGGCCCCGATCTGCACCGGCCCCTCCGGCCCCTCCGGCTTCTCGGTGCGCGGCCGCGGCACGGGGGCCTGGCGTGCGGCGTCACGTGCGGCCTCAAAGCGTGTGACGACAGGGGTGATGAGCCGGCCGTGCTCGTCGACGGTGCAGTCCGCCAGCTCGAAGTCCCAGTCGGTGCCCACGTGCGGGAGCTCGGTACCGAGCACCATGACCCGCTGGTTGCCCTCGCTGACGAACTTGACGCGGTTGACATAGCCCCGGCGCGCCAGGGTGCGGTGATCGATGTGGACACCGGGGCCGAGGATGATGTCGGCTGCCTCCGTGGCGTCCCAGTCGGGCGGTGTGATGGGGTCCATGTGCAGCAGCAGCGTGTGCCCGTCCAGTTCGATCTCCACGAGAGAGCCGACCGGGGCGTCGTCCCGGTCGATGTAGCGGTAGCGCGCGGTATGCCCCTGGCCGCGCAGCCACGCCTGGGTGGCCGTACGTACGTACAGGTGGTCCGCGCTCGCGACGTCCCTGGAGCGGCGCCCGCATTCGGGCAGCAGCCCGTCGGGGTCGGGGAAGTGGGCGAAGTGGCTGACGCGGACGTTGCCCCGCCTCGTCAGGAGCTGGCCGCCGCACCCGCCCAGCAGGACCCCGCACCAGAACGTCGTCGCGGAGAACTCCTCGCGGAACTCGTCGAGCTCGTCGGCATCCGTCGGGCAGACCACCGGATCATCGGACCCGGGATCCTCCAGAACGGCCGTCTGGATCTGCCGGTTGTCCACGCCCATCGCCAGCCCCTTCGCCAGCACAAACCAGCTCTCCCGTCCGCACGAGAGCATCCTGCGGACGCGAGAAGAGGTAGATCGCTATCGGCTGTTCAGCCTATCGAGCGTCACGGAGAGTCGCGCCGGAACGCGGGAAACGTAGTCAACGCGACGGACCGCCTCCGCTGTTCGCCTTGGCCGCCTGTGTCCGCGCTGCCCGGCTCCTGCTGTGGGCGGAGTCAGCCGGCGGGCCGGAAGAACGAGATCAGCCTGGCAGTTGGCCCGAGCTCCTGGTCCAGGCCGTGATGGTGGACTTCGCGCCATCCTTCGTCAAGATCCAGCGGGCCCGTGCGGCTGTCGCGATACTCGTTTCGCCCGCTCCCGGAAAGCCGGGGGAGGGCTCAGAGCGAGGGGGGCCGGTGGGCGAAGCGCGGACAGGACACGAGGTGCACCAGGAGCACGAGAAGCTGGTCCGTGCTCTGGCCGATCAGCACGCTCGCACCGTCGCCCAGGACCGCGGCGAGGGTGTTCCGGACGAGGCGTTCGACGTCCTGATGGAACACGCGCAGACGCTGATGGCATACGAGAAGCAGATGCCCGCGTTCCTGGCCGAACCGGAGCGGGTGCGTAGCCAGAAGGTCATCTTCTGGTCCTGGCGGGTCCAGAGCGCGGTGGCGATCGCGCTGATCTTCGTCTTGCATCTGCTGGGGTACTCGCACGGGTGGTACTTCCTGGTCGTGCCCCACCTGGTGGCCACCTTCTGCGGCTGGCCGCTCGAAGCGACCGTGAAGAACCACCTCGCCCGCCGTAGCGCTTCCATCGTCCTGCACGCGATGGGGGTGGTGCTCGTCCTGGTCGTCCTGTCGCCCTGGTTCATCGTCGCCCTCCTGATCGGCTGGGCCGTCATCGGCACGGCTGTCTCGGACGGTCAGGGGGCAGGGAAGTGAGCGACGCCCTGGAGGTTCAGTTCCGGGACACCGACCGGCGGGTGCGCAGTACCGACCTGCGGGTGAGCGGTCTCGACAGCCGCCTGGACGATCTGGAGGGCGAGCACGAGCGGTTGAAGTCCCGGTTCGGCTACACCGAGGACCTGGACCACGAGCTGCGTTCCCTGCGCGACGACATCTCCGGCCTGGAGACCACGACCGAGGAAGTCGACGGCCGGGTCGACGAGCTCGACGACCGCGTCGAGGCCGCAGAACGGACGGTGAAGCGGCTCACCCAGCACGTGCGGCTGCTGGAAGGCCAGATCATGGCCACGGGGAACACCCCTCCGGCGGACCTGGACACCTTCACCAAGGACCAGCACGCCCTGGCCGCCACGATGCGGTCCGGCTGGGACGCCGCCGACGCTCTCCTCACCAGCACCGTCCGCACTCACCACCGGACCCGGGTACAGCGCTTCCACGACGCCCAGGCTCAGCACCGGGCCACCCGGGAGGAAGCCGTCGGCCTGGTCGCCACACTGCTCTCCACCCCCTACGGCACCCAGCCCCACGCCAAGGCCGCCACCAAACTGCGCTCCGTCATCGCACGCGAGGCGACCGAGCGCCAGGGCCTTGCACGGCAGGCTCCCGAGGCCCGCAAGGCCACCGCAGCCCTCGCCGCGGACCGGGCGGCCACCGCCGACAAACAGCCGTCCATCGCCGCCGGCGAACGTGCGGAACAGCGGCTCACCCTGGCCCTCCGCAGCAGGCTGGCGCACGCTGTCAGCGATCGTGTGCTCCTGCCCTCCTGGTTCGCCACCGTCCTGGGCCCGGCACCACCGGCACAGGCCACCGAACGCTGGCTGGAGTGCGCCACCCACGTACTGCTGTACCGCCTCACCTACCGCATCGACGACCAGGTCCTCGCTCTCGGCCCCCGCCCCAACCCCACACACCAGCACCAACACCTGTGGCACGAGGAACTCCGCAAAGAACTGCGCCACTGGTGAACCACATGTGATCAGCCGTCCCCGGGAACCGGCCGGAGTAATGACTCTCTCCGGCGTACCGTGAGCGCTTTCGACGCCGCGGCGACCGGACGTGACACCCGTCGGTCCGGACGCCCTACTCAGGAGATCCGACCGTGACCGAAGTCGCGCTGGACGAGTCCCCCTACGAGATCCACACCGACCAGCTCACCCGCGCCCAGGCCGACACGCTGTACAGCTTCCTGAAGGAGCGGACCCGCGCACTCCTGGCCGAGCACGAGAACGGCACCGAGGAGCACCGCGCGATTCTCGCCCTGGACACGGCCGTGGACATGATCTACGACGAGATCACCGGGTACTTCCGCTACGAGACCGACCTGGACCGTGACTTGACGGAACTGCGTGAGAACTGGCAGCGCCTTCGCTGGTTCTCCTTCCCTTGGCGGGACACCCCCGGCTACGACGACGCCCTCTGGCCCCGGGCGAAGTACGTCCCCCTGCGAGCGGGGGAAGCCGCTGAGGGCGACGCCCAGAAGAAGCTGCTCCAGGCCGCAGCCCAGGTCGGCGAGATCCGGCAGAAGGCGTTGGCGCAGCTCGCGGCCGTCCGCAGCGAGGACGGCATGCCAGCGGATCCCGAGGACGAAGTCATCGCCCACCGGATGCTGGAGGCGTACTTCCAGCACTACGAACGGATCGCCGCCGAACACAACGCCCCCGTCATCGGGCGCGAAATCGCCGACCAGCGACGGGCCTGGGCCGAGGAACGGCGCATGACGGGGCTTGGCCCGACCTGGCTGCTCAAGTTCGCCACTGAGGAGGAACTCAACTCAATCATCCAGAACTTGCAGGGCGACGGGTTGGCGGAGGAGATCACCCGAGCCACCTTCGAGCGTGCTGCCGTGAAGCGCTGGCTGACCTCGCAAGGCCACGACATCAATGAGGACGAGGTCCAACCGCAGTGACTACGGGTGACCGCCCTTCATCCGATGGAGTGACTACCGCCGGGTTCGGACAGTCCGGGGGACGACACTGAGGCTGTGCCCGCCGCCGATACCGCCCGGGAACAGTAGATCCGTGGTGGCTTCGCCGGAGTCGGTTCCGAAGTGGTCGGTGACCTCGGTGCCCGTGCCGACGGGGCGGTCCCAGTCGGTGTAGAAGACCCCCGGTGGCTCAAGGCCGAACAGGAGCTTCGGCTGCGGGGGGCGCGGTGTCCTGGGCGGGCGTGGGCCGATGCGCTGGGCGGCTGCGACCCGGCGGGCCGCCTCGCGGGATCGTCGGGCGGCCGGGTCTGCTTGTTTGCGTGCCATACATCGACGACACGATTCCCGAGAAGGTGTAGCAGACCGGCCGCCCGCCGCGGGGAGTGGAGGCCAGCCGGGAAGCGGCTGCCGCGCCGTCTGGAGCGGGCGGCGCGGCGGCACGGAGTCAGAGATCCTCCCGAACTGTCCTCTGACATCGAATCCTGGACCGATTGCCAACAAAGCTGGACCGCAGCACGGTTGGCTGCGCGGGTTTCCTAACCTGGCTGGATGATCGCCGATGACACTTCTGACGGACTGACCGTTCGCGTGGGAGTCCCGGGGGAGCAAGCGGTCCACCTGCTCTTTTCCGAACCCACGCGGCCCTACGGAGATGAGCCGACCCTCGACTTCATCGTCCGGGCCCGTAGCCGATGGGTAAGCATCGAGACTTCGGTACGGACCTGGGACGGCGACGGCCTCGACTCTTTCCTCTCCTCTCTGGCCGAGGACTTCCGCGGCTGGGAGGGAGCACGAACCTGGCACTCCCTCGAATACGACCTGGCCCTTTCGGCAGAGCACCGATCTGGCGGCCACGTTCACTTGACCTGGGGTATCCACGACCGGCCGCCCGCCGAGGAATGGCACTTCGAAACCACCACGGTGCACGCAGCCGGCGAAGACATGCAGCGTCTTGCCGAAGAGATCCATGCGCTGCTCACCAGCGGGGCCCAATAGCCGGAACGCCGGGCTGCCACGCGAGCTGGTCCAGCAGCCGGTCCAACTTCATTGGCAGTCGGTCCAAGTCCGGTGTCAGAGGACACGAACGGGCCAGCAGCAGCCTGTGACGGCCTCCAGCCATCGGACGGGTGAGGGGTGGGGGAGGCCAGCCATGAAGTGGGCGATGTCGAGGCAGTACGCGTAGTCACCGTTGCGGGTGAGGTGGGACAGGGGGAGCTCGGCCTCGATGTATCGCCCGCCGGGCGTTCCCATCTGCGTAACTCTGAACGACACCGTCCCCACCGCACTCGCACTCACCGCCCGCTGAAGAGACAGCAACTTTGAGCGCCACCGGAGAACCCGTGGAACTGGTCGCCGGCGTGATCCGCGAGACCGTGACCTGCGACGGCGCCGAGTGCACGCCCGACGACCACCACCGGTTCGTCACGGAGAACATGCGAATCGCGGTTGAGCGCACCAAGACCACCTGACGACTACGGCCCGGCAGCACCCTGCCGGGCCGTCCCTGAATACCGGTCCTGCCGGTAGGGAGGCATGTTGCGTTCTTCTGGGATGAGGAGCTTGTACCTGGCTCCTTGGGCCAGATGCCGGCTGGCAGAGATCCGTGGCCATCAGGCCGACACAGGAGGCGTCCCCATGCCCGTCAACCGCACACAGCAGATCGTCCTGGCGCTCGTAGGAACCGGGCTCGTCGGACACATCGCGTACGCGTATCCGAGCGCCATTCCCGTCCTGACCCTGTGCGTGGCAGTCTTCATCGCCTTGAGCGCACTGCTGAGTCAGTGACACGTCGGGGCCATCGGTCACCTTCAACGCAACGGCGTCAACGGAGACTATTCGGGGCGGGAGCCCCGGACGAGTGTTCGGGGCTCGGTCGCTGTGACCGAGCCCCGAACGGAATCTCCTGATAGTGCCCGCACGCACTCAGCGCACCGCGGATCCCCGCAGGTGATTCACGCCCGGGAGGTCCGGCTGTGAAGAGGGTGATGTGTCCGGCCTGCGGTTCGACGGCCGGGGCGCCGGCACGGAAGCCGCGGGGCGGCAGCGCTGGGCGTCCGAACATTCGGTGCGCGAGGGTGCGAATCAGTCACCCATTCGGGTTGAGAGGGTGCACGGTATAGCGGATTCGTTGACAAACTTGTGGATCTTCGAGTGGCCCGACGAGGGCGCGAGCGCCGCGCGTCGGGGTGATTACGGTTCGCGCGCGCGTGCGCCGGAGATGGCGAATTCGAGGGCTTCGCGGCTGTTGCCCGCTTCCCGGGACCGATTTTGATCGACCGGCGAATCTTTGTGCACGGGTGAGTCATTGATTGGTCATCAGGTGGGCGACGGGTGCCCATGCCCACGGCGCTACATTCCGAAACCGTGCAGGTGCGGAAGGTAGTACTGTCCGATTCCCGGTCTTCGCCGGGCAGGCAAAGACCCCGGCTGCTGGTTGGTCGCCCCGCCGGGGTCTCTTGTCGCTTTTCAACGCCGGCTCGAAACTCCGAAGGAAAGGAACACCTTCATGTCTCTGCACCATTGTCGGCTCCGTCCCCCTGCACGTGCGAATTCGATTGCACGGAAACGGAGTTGCGAACGTATCATCCCTTCCCCGCGCGTGGTTCAAACGCCCCAGCGGGATGTCATGGCTGTCACGGTGCGGGGAAGTCTGCTCATCGTCGCGCTTTCCCTGCCTCTCCTCGCTCTTCCGGGCTCTTCCGCGTCCCGGGCGCTGCCGCTCCTGACGCTTCTCCTGATGGCCTCTCACGGATCGTCGCTGGTCTACCGGCGAATCCGCCTTCGCTGACCCGGCGTGCCGTGCGGCGCGGGCACCCGCCCCGCCGCACGGCACCACGGCCTCAGCCCAGGATCCGCATCCCCGCCAGCCGGCCGGGTGGGCACAGATACCCGCCCCCGGCGCCCCGAAAGAGGTCACCCGTGCCCATCCGTTCACACTCCAGCCCCGACCGCCCGGCCCGGTCCGGCCCCGCTGTCGACGCCGACCGGGCCGCCCGCTGCACCGAATCCCTCCGCGACATCGCCGAGGACATCACCGTGCTCGGCGAAGCGTTCGTCTACAACACCTGCGACAGGGCAGCACCCACCACCGAACTCCTCGAGACCGTCACCGCGCTCCAGGACCTCGTCCAGGAAGCGATCGCAGCGATCGTCGTACGACAGAGGTCCCAGGGCGAGCCGCTCAGCGACCTCGCCCCGATGCTCAAACGGACCGAGGACCGCCTGCGCAAGAAGTACGACCCGCAGGCCGTGGACCAGAACCTGGCAACCCGCACCAGGCCGATGCGCTCGCCCTCCAGCACCCTGCCCCCCGGCGACGTGCCCACCGCGAAGAACCTGCTGCGCCAGCCCCGCCAGCGCCTGGCCAGCGCGCTCACCCTCGTGCGGGCCCAGTCCGGCATTTCCCAGCGAGCGCTCGCCGACCGCATGAACGTCGACCCGTCCTACGTCTCACGCCTGCTCTCCGGCGAACGCGACGTCTCCTGGCCCCACGCAAAGATCATCATCGACACCTGCGACGGCAACAGCGACCTGATCAAACCCCTCTGGGAAGCAGCCATCGGGGTACAACCGGCCAGCGCCGAACCCACCCGCTACCTCCGCACCTACCTGCAAGGCCTCCGGTACGCCGCCGGCTCCCCCGACGACAAGCAGATCCTCAAGTCCACCCACCACACGATCACCACAGCCGAACTGCACCAGGCCTTCGACGGACCCGGCGTTCCCGTCTGGCCGGTGATCAGCCAGCTCACCATGGCTCTTCAGAGCCTGCCGGACATCGCACGCCCGCTCTGGCGCCGGGCCCGCTCCAGCACCGAGACCTGCACGCTCCCCGCCGAAGCCTTCGGCTGACCCACGACCGGCAGGAGAAAGACCATGAAACCCGCCCCGCCCGCCGTACTCACGAACTCCTTCTACGCCTTCTACGACCTGCACCGCCCCGCCTACCACGCCTACGCCGCAGCCCATCTCTCCCCGGAGGAAGCCCGGATAGCCGTCTCCCACCTCTTCGACCTCATCGCCGGCAACTGGACCAGCATCGTCAGCGAGCGGGACCCCTCCGCCTGGGCCTGGGAACAGCACACCCGCACCATCGCCCGCCGCAGCGGCCGCACACCCACCGCCGCAGAGAACACCTCCCTGCTTTATGACCAGCTCCTGCTGAGCATCGACCAGATCGCCACCGTCACCGGCACCGAGACCGCCACCGTCACCGCGCTCCTCGCCGCCGCGAACCGCGCAGACCGCACCAGCATGGCCCGCTCCGGGTCCAGAACGACCACGGCCAGACCTACGGCACCACCCGAAGCACGATGGCGCCGCACACTCGGTCTCCGCACGGCCGCAGTCTGACCCGTGTCCAGCCGGCCGGGTGGCGACGCCGTCGGACGATGTTCCGCCGCGCTGCGGCTCCGCTGCCTACGGTCCGCGCCACGGACGAAACCTCGGAAAGCGAGGGCACGGCGCTCAAGCCGCAACCGGCTACTTGGCCAGTGGGCAGGCGGGCGCGCCGCTCCGGCCGGTTTGCCGTCGTGCCCACTTGGCGGTGACCGCGAGCTGCGCATGGCCCTCACCGTCTGGACCCTGTTGGTGAGGGCCTTCTGTTCTTCCGCCGGGAAGCCTGGGGCCAGACCGCGAGCCGGCGGTTGTCCAGGTCGGTACCGACAGCCGCCGGCTGTTGTGCGAGGTGTCAGTCGCCGGCTGGGGGGAGGCCGTCGTCCAGGACGATGCGGATGGTCTGGCCTTCGCCGTCGATTCCGGTGAGTTCGGCTGCGATGCCGTTGTAGGCGGTCACGGCGAGCGCCCAGTCCGCTTCCAGCGGGGTGGCGGCGGAGCGGGTTTTCCACAGCTTGATGAGCAGGCCGATGAGGGAACGGCCGGACAGGACGGTCTGGACGCGCCCTTCCTTCACGTCCTCGACCGAGGGCGGGGTGCGGAAGTGGTCGTGGTCGACGGCCAGGGCGGTGAGCCACTCCCAGGTGTCGCGGTGCGCGATCAGATCGACGGAGGCCACCCCGGCGGCCTTGAGGAGCAGGACACCGTGAGCGACCCGGGGGTCCTGCCCCTGGCCGGTGGTCGGAGGGGCGGTGGAAGAGGGCGCGGGGGGAGTGCCGTTGCCCTGGTAGGCGGCCTCGATCGCGCGCTTGAGGGCGTCGTCCTGGCCCTCGGGCTCAGGCTGCGCCTGACGGTCGCTGTCCTCCATGGTTCCCCCCTGGGAGTCGGTGCCGGATGAGGTGGGCGGCTGTGCCGCCGCGGAGGCGGTCGGGCCGTTCCCGGGATCTGCTTCGGGTGCCGCAGACGCTGACTCGACACGCGGGCGGGTGCCGTCGCCGGGTTCTTCGGCCGGCCTCTGGAGCGTCGCAAGGGGCCGGAGGATCTCGGCGAGGTCCAGCAGGTGCCGGAGCTCGCCGCGGGTTTCGTTGAGGTCGCTGATCATCCGGTCCTGACGGCGGCGTACCTCGCGGTTCTCCTCCCGCAGCCCGGTGACACCTGTCTGGACGGCCTCCAGGATTTTCAGGCGGCTCTGGGTGAGACCGCCGTGCAGGGCGGTCAGCCCGACCGTCTCATCCTCGAGACGGCCAACAGGAGCCAGCAGGCCCCGTATCGCCTTCAGTTCCTCCATCGCGGCACTGAACGCGTCTTTCCACTTCACGTAACCCCCTGCTTACTCATAGCTGCAACCGGCCGTATCTCCCCATAAGCACTCCATGTGACGCGCCGCTTTCCAGCCCTTCACTGGCCGGGACCACTCCCCACCCCTCCGAACAAACAACGTACGCAATTCGTACGCCAAACGTACGCGCTTCGTACGTTCTGTGGGATAGGGTGGTGGCCAGGAGGTGTTCCATGTCCAAGCTTTTCGACGCGGTCGACGCCCTGGTCGCATCCCGCGCCCCGCTCCCGCCACCGGCGGAACGCAAGCGGCTGCGCGCCGCGCACGGCCTGACGATCGACGAGGTGGCCACCGCACTGGAGGTACGCCGGGCCACGGTCTCCGGCTGGGAGTCGGGCAAGACCGAGCCCCGCCCGCCGGAACGTGACGCATACGCACGGCTGCTGTCGCAGCTCGCGGAGCTCTACCCCACCCCGGCCGACGCGACCGCACCCGCCCCCGACGCCGCGGTGCCCGCCACGTTCACCGGTGCGCCCGCTCCAGCGGCAGCGCGACCGCTGTCCACAGACCCGGCGCCCGAGGCTCCGGTCATGACAGAAACCGAGAACACCCAGACCACCCCTGCGTCCGCTTCCGCCGCTGCTACTCCGGAAGCCGCGCCGCGTCCGGCGCACACCGCCAGGCCGACACCGACGTCGCGGCGGCCGGGCGCGAAGAAGGCCGCACCGGCCCCGGCCGCGACCGCGGCGGGCGAGGTGGACCCGCGGTTCGAGAACGGGCCGCTGGCGGTCGTCGACGTCGAGGACGGAAAGGTTCTGGCCTACTGCGTCGGCGGCCTGGTCCTGGACGTGCCCGCCAAGAGCCTGCCGTCCCTGGTGGACTGGACCCTCAAGGAGGCGAAGCTCGGCCAGCCGAAGCTGTCGTCCGGCCCGGGAAGGCCGGCCGACCCGCTGCTCGTGCTCACCCAGGCCGCCCTGCAGCGCTACGGCCTGCCCGTGACCCTCACCGAGGAGGAGAAGCACGCCGGGCGGATCCCGGAGGGCCACAAGGTCATCAAGCAGCTGACCCGCGCCGACTGGAAGCTCACCAAGCGCGGGTTCGGGCCGTGGGCGCGGATCTACCGCCCCACCAAGGGCTCGGACCGCCAGTGCGTGCAGCTGTGCATCCCGTCGTGGAACGCGCTGGACACCCGGTTCTGAGGCCCTGCTGCGCAGCTTCCGCCGGCGGAGCTCGCCCGCGTCCTGGGCGTCTACGCGACCCGGGTGATGACGCCGCGCGGCTCCACCGCCGTCACCAGCCTGGAACTGATGACCGCGCTGCACCCGCCCACCCACGCCGTACGGGATGAGGAGACCGGCGTCCTGCGGCAGGCCGAGACCAAGACACCCGGCTCCCTGGGCACGGACCCGGTGGACTGCGCGCCGTGCGAGGCCCCGGATGGGCACCCGCTGCTCAAGGACCTGCCGCGCTTCACCGTCCGTGGCCCGGCGGAGAAGCTGTTCGAGGAGGCGTACGACTGGGCGCGGCCGATGACCGACGAGGAGTGCACCCTGCGTCACCTGGTCGGCCTGGACGTGAACATGGCCTTCGCCGCCGGTGCGAACGGGCTGAACGTCGGCCTCGGTGAGCCGACCCGGGTCACGAACCCGGTGTTCGACCCGAAGCTGCCCGGATCCTGGCTGGTCGACCTCTCCCACGTCGACCTGTCGAAGGTGAAGGCCGGCAAGGAGTGGGTGGAACTGGACGGCAGCCTGCTGCCCTCCCCGTTCACACCGAAGGGCGACCGCCCCACCGGCCCCGCCTGGTACGCGACACCGACCGTGGCGTACGCCCTGGAGCTCGGCTACGACGTGACGCCGACCGAGGCGTACGTCCGGTACGACAACGGCCGCTACCTGGACGGCTGGTACCAGCGGCTGCGCGACGCCTACCTCGCCACGATGGCCGACCTCGGCGTCGCTGCCGATCTTTCCCCCGAGGACTTCCTAGCGGCGATGGACGGCTACAAGGCCCGTGACCCTGAGCTGGGCATCGTCATCACGGCGATCAAGGCGACGGTCAAGGGCGGCCTGGGCAAGCTCCGCGAGCGCCCCCGGGGCGAGGGCTGGCGGCCGGGCGAGCCGTGGCGCGCCCTGTCCCGCCCGACGTGGCGGCCCGACATCCGCGCGGCGGTCATCTCCCGCACCCGGACCAACCTGCACCGCAAGATCGTCAAGCACGCGGCGTTCACCGGCCAATACCCGATCGCGGTCCTGTCCGACTGCGTCGTCTACGCCGCCGACGGGCCCTCACCGCTGGACTTCCTCCCCTACCGGGACGGCAAGCCGCTCCCCGGAGGGTTCAAGCTCGGCATCAACCCCGGCCTGGTCAAGCACGAAGGCACCCAGAGCGTGCTGTGGGGCGAAGGAGTCCGCGAGCAGTTCGACGCCCCGCAGCTGAACTTCGCCCGGTTCATCAAGGACGGCACCGTCACCGATGCCGACAACGGAGAGTAGGAGAAGGCCACGATGAGCCTGATCGGGGACGGCCTGGACGCCGCAGTGCAGAAGGCGTTCACCCGCCCGGCGCCGAAGAGCGCGGGTGCGCAGATGCGGTACCTGGTGAAGCAGCTCGGCGGCACCAAGGCGGTCGCGCAGATGCTGCGGGTCTCCCAGCGCACCGTGGAACGGTACGTGAAGGACCAGATCAAAAAGCCCCGCCCCGACCTCGCCGCCCGCATAGAGCGTGAGGTGAAGGCCCGGTGGCAGCCGCAGATCCGAGCCAAGGCCAGGGCGAAGGCGGCGTCCACGGGCGGCATCATCATCGACACCCGCGCCCGCCTCGGCTACACCGCCCCGATCGGGTCGACGGACCAGGACCGCATCCGGCACCTGACCGTCGCCCTGCCTCCGGTCCACGCCGCCCGCCTCTTCGACGCCCAGGAGCAGGGCGCCAGCGACGCCCGTCTCCAGGAGATCGCCGCCGAAGCGCTCAAGGAGGTCTACTTCCAGGACGGCGGCCGCCGCGCCGGCTCCCTAGAGGAGGTCCGCTTCACCGACATCGAACACCTCGAGTTCGACCTGTAGCAGCCATGCCATCCGGACAGCCCTCGGACCGCTACTGGTCCGGGGACTCGGTCGCGTATCGGCTTGCCCCGTTGGCCAGTTGATGCCTGCCGGGGTGGGCGATGATGGGCCGGTGAGTTTGGATCTGAGCAACTACGAGCTCCGCTGGCCGGCGTCACTGTTCGCGTCCGAGGGCGAGCGGGTCCTGCGGGTCCCGAACAGATGGTGGGAGGACCAGGCGGTCTGGCTCCTCACGGAGGCCTTCGCCGGTACTACGGTGGTGGCCGACTTCGAGGAGCTGCCCGACCGCCCCGCACCCTCGGACGACCCGTGGGCCAGCACCACCCCTGGCTGGGGAAAGCGGCAGGGGAGGGACAAGCGGGACTGGCTTTCCGAGCTGGTCAAGCGCGCCTCCGAGCTGCGCCGTGCTGTCGAGCCGCGGCCGTACTGGCCGCAGCGGCAAGGGCGCGGCCTCTCGCGCGACGGCAGCACCCCACGGGACTCCCGGCGCGGCTTCGAACGGATCATCAGTGACTTTGCCGACAGCGGCTACCTGGTGGAGGTCTTCGGCGAGGAGTGCGTCGACGACTCCACCGAGCTGCCGGACGCGGACGCCTCGCGGGTCATCGAACGCCGCTTGGGCATTCCCGGCCTGTGGCCCCTGGCCCCTGTGACGTGGGACGAGGACACCTTCTTCGGGCTGATCGAGGTCTTCCACGACCTGGTCAGCCGCCCCCGGACCCGCCGCTACCACTCCTACAGCGGGTGCGGCTGGCACCACTCGGAGTTCCACAACGGGCCCGCCCGGATCCTTTACCGCAGCAAGGTCAACGAGCTGCTCCGCGAGGCCGGCATCGAGTACGAGCTGGCCGCCGAAGGCGAGGACCTCGGGCGCCTGGTCGCCATCACCGACGACGCCCGCAGCGCTCTGGTCCACCAAGCACTGACCGGCAGTGCCCCGAACATCACGGCCCGGGTCCGTCACGCCGTCGCCCTATTCCGCGCCCGGGACGCGGCCGCGGAGAGCAAACGATCGGCGATCGTGACCCTCGCGGGCATCCTTGAGGAACGCCGCGCACTCCTCAAAGAGCAGCTCGGCAGAGACGAAGGGGCCCTCTTCGAGATCGCCAACCGCTACGACCTGCGCCACCGGAAAGCAGACCAGCGTGGCGACTACGACGAAGCGTTCCTGGACTGGATTTTCTGGTGGTACCTCGGAACGGTCGAGCTCACCAACCGGATCATCGCATCACGGATCGGCGGCTGACACCGCGTCCCGTCCGGAGAGCAGGGGGGCCATGAACTATCCGAGGTTGAGGGCCATACCGGAGGGTCTGGTGATCACGGCATGCCTGCTGGTGCTGTCTGCGTGCAGCAGCAACGATGACCTGCCTGTCAGACGCAGCGACGGCGTGATCAAGGACTTCGGCCGTGTCACAACACCCGAATTGAAGAAGTGGGTCCAGAGGTCTGACCTGCCGCAGAAGGCCAAGAGCCTGATCGACCTTTACGTCAGCGAGATCCGCGTCGCCGAGGGGTTCGCCGGATGCATGACAGAGGGACGGACCGAACCCCTCATGAACGTTGAGCTGGCCTATCCCGACCTCGGGCAATACGACGAACAGGGCCTGGATGAGCAGCGCGACTGGAGCCGCCGAATCATTTCTGGATTGGAAGAGTTCGCCCACACCTTCGAGCCGGGCTATTCCACGGAGGGCGGCTGGATCGGAGGGCCAACGTGGGTAACCGACCCCAGGGGCGGTCTGGACTGCAGCGGCAGCATCGAGATGGGCCAGCTCCTGACCCCAGCGGCGAACATGGGTACGGATTACCACCAGAGGGACAACAACCCAATCCCCTGACAGTTGTGCCGGCCCGACCGTACTACCAATGTTGATGAAGCCGCACGACGCCTGCCTCAGCCCGCCTACGATGCCGTGGTGCGGAAGACGAAGGCGTTCAAGGAAGCTGTTGCCGAGA
This sequence comes from Streptomyces sp. NBC_00654, assembly GCF_026341775.1. Lineage (NCBI taxonomy): Bacteria > Bacillati > Actinomycetota > Actinomycetes > Kitasatosporales > Streptomycetaceae > Streptomyces > Streptomyces sp. NBC_00654. The sequence continues at coordinate 63,607 of NZ_JAPEOB010000005.1, forward strand.
CGCTCGCGGAGCTGGCCCGGCGCGGGGTGACCTTCGCCCCCGCGACCGTGGCGGACACAATCGAGCAGCAGATCACCACCGTGTCCGAGCGGCTCGGGATCCAGGTGCGCTCCGCCTGGAAGTACTTCGACGCACCCGCCACGGCCGACCGCCTCGCCAAGAGCCAGGCCTCTTACGAGGAGAGCAGCAGCGAGAAGGGCGCTGGACAGGCCCCGATGCCGCCGATCGACAACCCTGAGCTCGCCCTGGTCCTCGCCGGGGTACCGGACTCCCTGGCCCAGACCGGCGGCGACCTGTACGCGGTCATCATCAACGTCGCAGTCAACGCCTGAATGGCCGGCCACATCCACGGCGAGGACGGCTGCGCCGGCTGCGAAGGCAGCCGCGGCGATGTCGGGCACGACTGGGAGGAGCGGATGCAGATGATCAGCGAGCTGCAGCCGAACATCACCAAGTGGTTCGACCGCGACGTATGGACCGCCGCAGTCAACGACGCTGGCTATACCGTCACCCGCCTTTGATCGGACGACCGCCCTTCGCTCATACCTGTCCACGAACGTTGGTGCCCGTCAGTCCACTCATACCGGTGCGATCGGCGAGTCCTTTGCTTTCCGCTCCCCACGTTCCCCAGTTGGTTCACGAAGTGAACCAACTGGACGAATAGGAACACCGGGGAAGAATCGAGATCGGCATCAGCGCCACCAGATGGGACAGTCCTTAACTAAAATCTCCATTTATAATATCCCATTTGAGTTCGTACCACAGATTCCCTTCGGTTGCGTACGCCTCCGGATCGATGTGGCGTACAAAATCCTCCACGTCTTGCGCAGCGGCATCCCAACTATCGCCGCCTTCGTCGGCATCAAATGGGTATCGCTCGATGAGGCCGCGGACGCACAGGGAGAATCGCTCAAGATTGGTATTAACCAGCACCACATGGTCCAGGCTTTTACCGGATTGCACCACGTGCCCGGTGCGCGGATCCCATAGGATACTTCCGAACAATCCAGTGCTGCCGAATTTAACAAATTCCCCAAGCGTCTCAATCGTAACAAACTCCAAGAAGTCTAGAGCTTGATACACCGACCCGATCGCCTCATCTGGAACATCGAAATATTCTGGCACACGGGGATCCTCTACGGGTTCACGAAAGTGCAGCTGAATCATCGAAAACTGGGGGGATTCCTCGTCGATACTTTCGTTACTCATTATCATTCTTTCTGTAGTGGTGTAAGCGTGTGGCGCCCGAAGAGGGGCGGGCGCCACACTATTTCACCTCAGGGTGAGTTGAAGAGCGATCTTACCGCATCCTTCAAATCGGCATTAGCCTTATCGCGTATCGCATCCTGCTTGACTCGGTCCGGGTGGTTCCACTTGAAACTCCACGAGACAAACGGAATATCCTTGACCAGGCTCTCACACTTGTTTGAGCAAGGCTCCCGCTCGGAATATAGCTCGACTATTTTCCTCTTCCCGGCTTGCTGAAACAGATGCTCTTCCGCGTGAGCGTGTTTGTTCGACTTTCCGACGATTATGTTGCCGTCGTCCAGTCGGGCGGACGCGTAGTTGGTCGTCGTCCTGTTCTTGTCGATGAGTCGTTGCAAGCGGACCGACTGACCCAGGTCTGTCGTTCCGTAGCCGACCTTCCCCTTTCCTCCTCTTCCCGGCTTGTGCAAAAACATCGCGGCGAGCGCGCCGGGGACTAGGTATGAGTCGCCATCAATATTGATGCCTTGTTGCGCCGCCCAAGCGTCGTACTGAGCCCCGATATCACATCCGCCTGCGACCTGATTGTCGCCCCAGCAGCTGGTATTGACCGATGTATAGACCAGCTCAAGGCTATAGGCGATGTTCCTCAGCAAGCCCGCAAGTACTTCTACGGCGATGCTGACTCCGCTTAGAGCGTGACCTTGGGATCCCCCTGCGTCACCCTGGCCAGCATTTGCTGGGCTTGTCGATCCGGTCCCTGAATCCGTGTTGCCAGCGGTTCCGCCACCGCCGTCGCCACCACCGCCGTCGCCACCGCCGTCGCCACCGCCGTCGTCGCCGCCGCCGTCGTCGCCGCCACCACCGCTTGGACCGCTCGTGATCGGAGGGAAGGCGGGATCGGAGTTGTTCCCGCCGCCGCTGCCCGGTTGGCAGTGTCCGTTGCCTGGGTCGAGGCAGGTGCCTGTGGGATCGGAGTAGGTGACGGGGCTGTTTGCCGCGTAGCTGTAGCCGTTGAGCGTCTGGTGTTTCGTCGTTTCAAGGAGAGCGTCGACGCTGATGAATTGCCCGATGGTGGGGTCGTATTCGCGGGCGCCGATGTGGGTGAGGCCGGTGGTCTTGTCGTCGGTCTTGCCGAGGAAGGACTTGTCGTCTGGCCAGGTGCCGGTGGTATTGCCTCGGGTGGAGCCGAAGGGAGTGGTGTAGCGCTTGGTGACGGTTTGTGTGGTGTCTGAGGTGATGGCGATTGAGCTCGTGCTGTGGTGGTCGGCGGCGAGGAAGCTGATCTTCTCGGTGCCGGTCTGGTTGGAGCGGATGGCGATGGTGGATCCGGCCGCGCTGTAGTAGCGGTTGGCCCACTTCTTGCCGGACTTGAGGTGTACCTCGGTGTCGCCGAGGTAGAGGACGGTTTCTCCGGAGGTTGCGTTGTCGCGGCGGATGAGGAGCTCGCCGTCGGCGTCGTAGACGTAGTCGGTGGCGGTGGTGCCTTCGGTGAGCTTGACCGGCTTGCCCTCGGCGTTCCACTGCAGGGACTGAGTGGTGGTTGAGCCGGCCTTCTCGAGGCGGGTGGTGGTGTTGCCGGTCTTGTCGTAGGTGTACTGGGCGGCGGCTCCGGTGCAAGTGGAGGTGGTGGTGGTGGCGGTCAGGCCATGGGGGTGGTCCGGGTCGTTGTAGCAGTAGGTGCGGGTGACCGGCGTGCCGGTGTTCTGTTTCTCGGTCTGGCGCTGCCCTGCGGTGTTGTAGGTGTAGGAGGTCCAGTAGGGGGCGGGGCCGCCGATGTTGGCGGCGGTTCGGCCTGTCACGGCGCAGTCGGCGGTCTTGGGTGTCCAGGCTTCGGTCAGGCGGTTGTTGCCGTCGTAGGTGAAGCACTGATTGTCCGTGCCGGTGCCGATGTTGGCCTGGTCGGCGATGGCGGTGACGTTGCCCGCCTGGTCATAGGTGTAGTTGAGGTCCTGGACAGGGCCTCGGGTCTGGTCGTCGGTTGCCGCAGTGAGCAGGCGTCCGGTGCCAGCCTCGTAGGTGTTGGTCTGGAAGACCCGCTTGGTTCCGGCGGCCGTGGAGGTGCCGAGCTGGAGCTGGGCGACTTGGCCGAGAGAGGTGTAGCTGGCTCCCAGGAGATACCCGGAGGCGCCGGACAGACCGGTGATCAGGCCGCTGTCGGCGTTGTAGTCGGCAGTGACGGTCTCGGCCGCCAGCCCGCCGCCAGCAGCCGATTTGAGGCTCTTTACCGTGCCGTCAAGACGGTAGGCGACCTCGGTGGTGCTGGTTGCCGTGACCGCGCCGGAGGTGACCAGAGCGTCGGTGGGCGGCAGGGCCACCGTGCCAGTGGTGGCGCGGTTCAGGGCGTCGTAGGCGGTGACCTGCTTGGTGTAGGCCTTGCTGCCGCTCTGGCCCTTGCCTCCCTCATAGCGGGTTGAAGCGACCGGGAGCCCCTTGGCTCCCGTGATTCCGTCGAAGGTCCACTCGGCCTGAAGGTTGCCGTCGGTGCGGCTGGTCTGCCACTGCTTGGTCTTGCGGCCGAGTTCGTCGTACTCGTAGAAAAGGACCTTGTTCTCGGAGTCTGTAATGGAGTCCATCTGGTCGAGCTCGGTGTAGCCGGTGGTCGACTTTCCCTTGTCGGGGTCAGTGGCTGTGCGCTGACGGCCGAAGAGATCGTAGGTGTAGGACCACTGGGTATCGTCGATATTAGTGATCGTCTCGGGCTTGCCATCCCGGGTGTGGGTGTGTGCGGCACGGGTGTACGGGGTGCCGAGTGTGGCGCCGTACTGGGTGTCGTCCGGTTGGGTGCCGGCGTAGGTGCGGGTCTCTTTCACCCGGCCCAGGACGTCGGTGATCGTGCGGCTGGCGTTCCCTCCGGCCGGTGCCGTTGTGGCGGTGGAGTCGCCGGTGTACGTGGTGGTTGTGTCCCACTTTTTGACGCCGTTGACCATGAACGTGGACTTGGTGGCGCGACCGGCACCGTCGTGGTCGGTCAGGGTCTGGGATCCGCTGCCGTAGGGCACCTTGGCGTAGGTGCTCGAGGGGGCGTTGTCCTTGTCGTAGACATCGGCGTACGTCTCGTCGGCGAGGCCTCGGGAGTCGTAGCGGGTGTCGGTGAGGATGCGGCCGCCGTTCGGCGCGGGGCCTTGGGTCTGGACCGGGCGCAGCATCGAGTCGAGGAGCGCGTAGACGGTCTTGTAACTGGTGCCGTCGGCTTTGAGGGTGGCCACCGATGTCCAGGGGGCCTTGTCGCGCTCCAGGCCGTAGGCGTACTTGGCGCTGGGGCTGTCGCCGCCGGATTTGGAGCGGTTGGGCATCCAGGTGGCGGTGATTCGGCCGAGCGCGTCGTAGGTGTTCTCGGTGCGCGGCTACCGCTAATTTCCGTTCGGATACTCCCCGAGGGCCAGAGTGAGATGTGACGTGTGAAAACCCAAAAGAGGGCCTGCTGCTGCGGAGGTGCCGCTGCTCCCTGGTCGGGCTGGCCCGGGGCAGCAGGGTCGCCGTCGGTTTCGGGTGGATGGTGGCCGCTGTGACGGTGGTGCTGGGCCTCCTACGGATCCGACCTGACCGAGGCCATCCGCAGTCTCTGAACGACGCCCGCATCCTCAGAGACCCTCACAACAAGCCCTACGAGCTCCTGTACGAGGAGCGGAACGTGAGGGCGGCCCCGCCACTGCGGCTCATTGACAAGTGGTCACACAGCCCGTCTCCCATGTGACCGATACGGGAGCACCCGATCAACCCGTCCACCACGGGCCTGCTAGGCCTGGAGCAAGCAGTTCGCGGAGCTTGGGGTTTGGCCGCTTGGACTGGGGCTGCTTCGGTCCCTGGCTTGAGTCCCTGAGTAAAAGCGCAGGTCAACATGGTTCCTGCGCCAGAGTCAGGGGCTGAAGGGACTCACTTCCGGGGTTATAACTCCACTAGCGCGTGGGCGCGTATGCGCGAGCGTATGTATGTATGCCTTGTATCAGGGCTGGCTCATAATTAGAGATCTCAGTCCCTTCAGTCCCTTCTTGTAGGGCTGAAGGGCGCTGACCTGCAGTTTTACTCAGGGACTCAAGCCAGGGACCGAAGCAGCCCCGCCCCTGTCCGGGCCACTCAGCCCCTTCCCGGGGGCCGGTCGCGGGCGCCGTTCTTCCGCCGACGACTCGATCTCCCGACGTCGGCGACGCGCCCTCCACCCTGCAGGGCCTGAAGGGACTCAAGGGACCGGGAATCTGATAGAACGGCACGCGGGGCGAATCCGCCTGTCTCTGTGGATCCACGTCATAGACTCTCTTCCGAAAGTGAGTCCCTTCAGTCCCTTCGGGCGCTGAGAAACCCTGCGAGCACCGGCTTCCAGGCAGGGACTCAAGCCCAATGGCCGGACCGACGAGGACAACTTCGTGCAGCGCCCCCGTGAGACAGGCTCAGTTGCTTCCCCTGCCGGGTTGGTGGCTCCGCTTGCTCTTGCACGTTGGTGTGCCGGAAACGGCTGGCCCGTTCACCCCTTGGCTGCGGGCCGGAAGACGCCGGCAGCCAACTGTTCCTCCTGCAGGGAACACCCACACGACGCGGCAGTGTCGGCAACGGCCGAATTTGAGGCCAGTTTGGGCGGTTGAATTGTGGGCCGTTTTGCGGTCTTGGTTGGTTGTCAGTCGTTGTCGGTGGGGGTGGGGACGCGGCCGAGTTTTCGTCCTCGCATGCGGTAGGACTCGCCTTTGAGGGAGTGGACCTCTGCGTGGTGGACGAGCCGGTCGATCATGGCGGCGGCCACGGTCTCGTCGCCGAAGACTTCTCCCCAGCGTCCGAAGGGCTTGTTGCTCGTGACGATCACACTCGCTCTCTCGTAGCGGTTGGCGATCAGCTGGAAGAAGAGGTTGGCCGCTTCGGCTTCGAAGGGGATGTATCCCACCTCGTCGATCACGATCAGCGGGTAGCGGCCGAGTTTGACCAGTTCTTCCTGGAGTTGCCCGGAGCGGCGGGCTGCGGCGAGGCGGTCCACCCATTGGGAAGCGGTGGCGAAGGCCACGCGGTGTCCGCTCTGGCAGGCCCGGACGGCGAGGCCGGTGGCGATGTGGGTCTTGCCGGTTCCGGGCGGGCCGAGGAAGACCACATTCTCTTTGCCCGTTATGAAGTCCAGTGTGCCCAGATGCGCGAGCTGTTGTCGCGTCAGACCGCGCAGATGGGCGACATCGAGTTCCTCGATGGTCTTGATCGCGGGGAAGTGGGCAGCCCGGGTGCGGCCCTCGCCGCCGTGGCTGTCGCGGGCGGACACCTCGCGTTGCAGGCAGGCGACCAGGTATTCGGTGTGGGTCCAGGACTCGGCGCGGGCGCGTTCGGCCAGACGTTCGGCGGCGTCCAGCAGGGTGGGTGCCTTCATCGCGCGGGCGAGAAATGCCAGGTCCGAGGCAGTCTGATGGCCGGTGGGCGCTGTTTTGTCCGCGGTTTTCGCCGGGCCTGGCCGGGAGCCGGCCGCTGGGGTGCGGGGCATCAGGTGTCCGCCTCCTCTTTCCCGCCGCCGCCCTCAATGAGGGTGAACATCCGGTCGTAGGTGTCCAGTTCGCGCTGTTCGACTTCGACGCCGAGGTTGTTCGGTGCCAGGGCGGCAGTATGGGCGGTGGCCGCTCGGGCGGCCTGCTGATGCCAGACCTCTCCGCGCAGGAGGCGGGCCGCCTCGGCGTGCTCGGGGTCGGTGAGCGTCTGGTGGCGGGCCCAGCAGCGCGGGTGCCGCGCCACCGTCTCCGTCCCGGCACCGGCGCTGGGGGTATCGGTGAGGGTGACCGTGATGTCCTCGTTGTCCGCACGGACCAGGACGCGGTGACCGATCGCCCGGGGGTGGACGGAATAGTCGCAGGTATCGACCCGGATGTAGTGGTCACGGCCGATGCGGGTCTGAAAGCGCCACCAGTGGGGCGGGGCGACCGGCGGGACCGGGAGCATCTGGGCCCGGTCGGACTCCCAGCGGTCCGTCGGCCGAGCGGCGATTGCACGATGGGTCCTGCGGTTGGCGATCTGCAGCCAGCCGGTGAGCTGGGTGTTGAAATCGTCGGGGCCACTGAACGTCCGCCCGGGCAGGAAACTCGTCTCCAGGTAACCATTCGCGCGTTCCACCAGGCCCTTGGCCTCCGGGTCACGGGGCCGGCACAAGTGGACCTTCACCGCGAGCAGCCCCGCGAACGCCGCGAACTCGGAAGTCAGCTTTCCTCTGCCGATGCCTGCCTCATTGTCCCAGACAAGCGTCCTGGGGACTGCTTGCCAGCCGTCGGCCAGCAGCCGCCAGTGACCGTCGATCAGGTCGCCGGTCTGCCGGGAGGGCAGCATCCGGGCGGTGATCATCCGTGAGTAGCCCGAGACGATGACCAGGACCGGCGGGCGTCCACTCTGGCCGTAGCCGAGGGGGATATCCACCGGCGGAAACCACAAGTCGCACTGCGCGAGCTCACCGGGCTGATAGACCGTCCGCGATACCGGATCCACCGGCAGATACACCGGCCGCAGCTCACGCACCCGGTCCCGCAGGATCGTCAGCCCGCGTTCCCAGCCGATTCGCTCCGCGATCACAGTCACGGGCATGGTCGGGGTCTGCCGCAGCAGCTCCCGGACCGCAGGTTCCACCGCGTCCACCGCAGACCCCTTCGCCGCCCGCCGGTACTGCGGGGGCCGGTCCGAAGCAAGAGCCCGTAGCACCGTGTTCCGTGAAATCCCCAGCTGTCGGGCAACAGCCCGCGCGGACAGTCCTTGAGCCCGGTGCAACCGGCGGATCTCAGCCCAGTCCTCCACAAGGATCACCCTCTCTTCCTCCCGCTCCAGAGACCCTGAAGCCAGAATGATCAAGAGATCGCAGAGTGGCTCACTTTTCATCCGCCGTCCGTGGTATCCATTTCACCCGTTGCCGACAGGCAGCCTGTCCCTGCCTCCCCGCAGGACGTCCCTGCCATGGTTTTCATGCGGGGACCACAGTCCCGGACAGGATTGAGCGCTGGTGGAATGACAGCCCCCACGCAGGTGTGGGCGTGGCCTGTGGCCCGGCCAGCCTGGTCGTCATCGACATCGACGCGCATTCCGTCGCAGTCCCGGAGCGAAACCGTCTGCTGCCAGGCATCCCGATCCACGAGTCGGTCAACCTCAATGGTCTCGTCTCGGGCTTCGACACCCTGGCGCTGCTCGCCGCGCTCAGAAAGCAGCCGTCCCCCGCGGAGGATACGAACACTCTGAGGGTCCGTACACCGTCCGGCGGGCTGCACGTCTGGTACCGCAACCCGTCTCCTGCCATCCGCTACCGGTCGTCCACCGGGTCAAGCCCGAAGGTCGCGCTCGCCTGGCAGGTCGATGTCCGGGCACACGGTGGGTACATCCTCGCGCCGGCAACCCGCACCTCCCAGGGCACTTACGAAGCCGTCGGCCCCACCCGGCTGCCTGCCCCGCTGCCGGACTGGCTCGCCGCGGAACTGACCCGCACCGGACACGTCCTGACCCCAGACCGACCGAGAACCCCGCGCGCACCGCTTCCCTCAGCGCGTGCAGCCCGCAGCCCGCAGCGCGCGCACCGGGTTCTCGATCCGCTCGTCGCCGCCGTTTCCGAGTGCGCGGCGACATCAGAGGGCGCCGGGTTCACCGAAAAGCTGAACCGTGCAGCCTTCACCGCCGGGGGCCTGGTGGCCGCCGGCCATCTGGACGACCTAGCTGCCCGGCAGCTCTTGGTGAACGCGGCCGAGACTGCCCGGCCCTGGCAGACAGCACGCAACGAGAAGATCATCCATGACGGTCTCGCCGCCGGGACCGTCCGCCCGTTCCACCTCGAAGGACGTTCATGAGCAGCGCCGAGAGCACGCGTTTTGACGCAACTGCCGCCGCTCAGCAGATGCTCGATCTTCAAGAAGAGGCCCCCGCCCTGCCTGCGCAGGCATCGACTCCGAAATCTGCGCCGGGGATCTCAGCCGTTCCGCCGGCCGGGCATGCGGGTGGACAACTGCCCTCCACCCTGACCGACCGCGGTAACGCGAAGCTGTTCGTCCGTCTCTACCGGGACGAGTTCCGGCATGTCGAGGGACTGGGCTGGTTCTCCTGGGACGGCTACCGGTGGAAACGCACCGGAGGAGAGAAGGCTGCTCTATGGGCGGCAGGGGAGATGGCCGAGGAAATGCCGGAGACAGACCCCCGCGGCCTGTTCAGCGACCGCGAGCTCCACGTCCACAAGAAGCGCACGCTGTCGACCACCGGCATGAAGGCACTCCTCGTCCAGGCGAAAGCCTCCCCGGACCTGTCCCTGGATCCCGACACCCTCGACGGGGACCCCTACGCCCTGTGCACCCCCGAAGGTGTCGTCGACCTCCACACCGGCCGGCTCCGCAAGCCGGACGCCACCCGGGACTTCCACTCACGAGCCACCAGCGTCGCCCCCCAGGCCATGCCCACCCCCCGCTGGGACCGCTTCCTCACCGACACCTTCGGCGACGACGCCGAAGGCCGGGAAATGATCGACTTCCTGAAACTGCTCCTGGGCTACTCCGTCACCGGCGACGTCGGCGCGCAGGTCCTGCCCTTCCTCCACGGCCAGGGCAAGAACGGCAAGTCCGTCCTCCTCGACGTGATGATCCAGATCCTGGGCGACTACGCGGACGCCGCCCCACCCGGCTTCCTCATGGACCGCGGCGCCTTCTCCGAACACTCCACCGAACTCACCGAACTCCACGGCCGCCGCCTCATCGTGTGCAGCGAACTCAAACCGAACGACAAGTTCGACGAGGCCCGCGTCCGCCTCCTCACCGGCGGCGACAAAATCAAAGCCCGCCGCATGCGACAGGACTACTTCTCCTTCACCCCCACCCACCACCTCTGGCTCCTCGGCAACCACCGGCCCGAGGTCTCCACCGGCGGCTTCGCCTTCTGGCGCCGCATCCGGCTGCTGCCCTTCGAACGAGTCGTCTCCGACGACCACAAGATCGACAACCTCGCCGTCGAACTCGTCCGCGACGAAGGCCCCGGCATCCTGCACTGGCTCACCGAAGGCGCCCGCCGATACCTCGCCACCCGCGACCCCCTCACCGGACCCGACCGCGTCCGCATCGCCACCACCGCCTACGCCAACACCGAAGACCACATCGGCCGCTTCCTCACCGAATGCTGCACCCGCGACACCGAGACCCACCCCGACCTCCGCGTCGAACAAGGCCTCCTCTACACCGCCTACAGCTCCTGGTGCACCGCCGGAGAAGGCATCCGCCCCGCCACCGCACGCACCTTCGCCACCCGAGTCCGCCAGGAACTCGCCCTCGCCTCACCCTCCGACATGATCAAATCCAACGGCCGAAAGTTCTACCCCGCCCTCGCCCTGGCAGCCGAGTAGATGAAAACCCACCCCCACCACACACCCCTGCCCCCACATCCCGGACCGCTCTACGATGGAGAGGCCCACACCAGCACGGACAACCCACAGCCCCACGGGCAGGAAAACAACCAAAGCACCGGACAGACCACCACCGGCGCAGCCACACAGGAGGGAACGCGGCCATGAGCTCGCTACTGACCGAGAGCGACCTCACCGACGAAGCCCGCATCGTGTGGCTGGAAAACCCCGACACCCTCGACTACGTCCGCCAGGCCCTCGACAAAACACCCCGCCGCCGCAACAAACCCCGCTACGCCCGCGACGGCCGGATGATCGGCTACACCGAACTCGACGAGACCGCGGACGCCGATCCCGACAGCGGCCTCTACCGCAGACGTGTCTTCTTCCTCCTGCCCCACGACCGCGACACGGCTCCCGATGGCGTCTACCGTCAAGGCGCCCCCGGCGAGGCCGTCGACCCACGGACCATCGAGCCCAGGAAAGTCGGGGAGAAAACCCCCCGCTCCCAGCAAGGCGACGCCGCAGCCGTTTCCGCGAACCGATAGCACACCCCACGACCTCGCGAGCGGGTTCGGCGCGGTCACGATGGCGGTGGAGGGCTTCGACGTTTTCGCTGGGCCGGGTCCTCATCGCCTTGATCTCCGCGGACTCCTCCGTGGTTGTCCCCGGACGCTGCCCGGAGTTGATCTCGTTCTGCCTGACCCAGTTCCGCAGAGTCTCGGCCGAGCCGATTCCGACCTTCTGGGCGACCGCCCTCAGCCTGGCCGACTGGTTCGGGAAATCGCCACGAATCTCAGCGGCCATACGGACCGCTCGTCTGCGCAGCTCAAGGGGTACGAGGAAGGGCGTGGAATGCCGTTGTTGGGACGGCGCTCTGATCGGGCTGGTGGAGAGGCAGCCGGCGCCATTCCCGCATAAGGGCTCGTGGGCCCAGGGATTCGTGTCAGGCGTTGCTCCGGCTGCCCGTCGACCAGCCCGACCCGGCTTGGGTGACGGAGAAGGGACACCGCTTCCGCTGCCCAGTTCGACCAACAGCAAAGCGATATGCGGCGTCTGTTCATTGCTGTGCGTCAGTCTGGCGTAGCCGTAGGTTTGAACATGACAATCTCGTTGTAGAGCTGGTCTGTCCGCAGGCAGTGGTGCAGACCGCTGAGGAGTCGGTTGCCCACGTGACGCAGTGCCGCTGCGTACCCGTCACCGCGTTTGCGTCGGGTCTCGTACAGGGCCCGGGATCCGGGGGATCGGGTGAGGGAGCCGAATGCCCAATGATGCACTGCAGCCTTGAGCGTCCGGTTGCAGACATTGCGGTGGACAACTGAGTGGCTGCTGCCGGAGGACCAGGTGATTGGGGCGGTGCCGGCGTACGCGCGGAGCTGTCGGTGTGTGGGGAAGCGGTTCAGGTCGTCGCCGATCTCGGCGAACAGCCGGGCGGCGGTGATCGGGCCGCACGCCGGAAAGCTCCGGTAGATCTTGTAGTGGGGGTGTGCGGAGAAGGCGACGTCGGTCTTCTCCGCGAGTTCGTTGGCGTGTTGACAGACGATGTCCAGTTCAGCGATGAGGAGGCGGGTGCGGGTGCCCATGGCCTCCTCAGTCTCGGGGTGTTGTCGTAGGCGGGGCTGGGAGAACAGGTTCTGCAGGCGTGAGGCCTCATGGTCGAGGAGACGGAGTCGTCCGGCGGCAGCGAGGGCGTTGTAGATATTGAGTTTGGACAGTGCTGCTGCATGGCGAGGAGTTGGGGCCAGTGTGAGCATCGCACGGGCTTCGGGCCGCCGCAGGCCGTGCTGCATGCCTGCCCAGGCCTCGACTGCGGCGGGGAAGAACAGGCCGAGGTGTGCGCGTAGCCGGACCATGATTGTGCGGGCGTTCTCCGCGCTGGCGGCTTGGGCACGGGCGAGCACGGTGATGGCTGCCGCCTGGTCGGACGTTGCGGGTGCGGTCCGACGGCGGGCAGGGTTCTGCCGAATGATGTCGGCCAGCAGGGCTGCGTCTCCCCGGTCGCTCTTGGAGACTGCTGCGGAGTGGCGGCCGCGGTAGCGGGACGTCACGGCCGGGGGAATGACTATCACGGGCTGGCGGTGGCGCAGCAGCTCGGTGACCAGCAGGCGACCACCTTCCTCGATCGCGATCGGGACCTGCCGGCGGGTGAACCGGTGGCTGGTTGGATTGAGTGCGCGCAGCGCGCCGAGTATCTCTCGCACGCCTTCCGGCGATTCGGGCACCCGAAGGTGCGTCACGAGGGAACCCTCATCGTCGAGGATCACGAAGTCCTGCAAGCCCCATGACCAGTCGATTCCGGCCCACCATCGCCGCATCCCAGCACCACCTCCACGAAGGTGGCATGTATGCATCACGCAGCCACCTGCACCACCACCGGGGGTGTTGTGCAGGACAGACTCAGAAAGGGTGATCTACGGCCCACCGGATTTCACCGGCGAGGAGCCCGCCGGCGGGTGACGGCCGCGACGGACAAGGCCGAGTCCTTCAGCCGGTTCTCCCAGTGGGCCGGCTTCGGCATCCAGGGCGTCCTCGCCGACAATGACCCCACCGAGCAGGAGAAGGCGATGAAGTCAACGCCCTGCTCACCAACCCGGTCATTCTTCACAACGCCCTGGACATTGCGGAGATCGTCGGCCAGTTCCTGGAGGAGGGCCGGAAGATCGAACCGGAGGACCTGGCCCACATCTCGCCGTACCTGACCGAGCACATCAAACGGTTCGGCGAGTGCTCCACCCACGAACTCGGCATCCAGCCCGAGGTGTACGACCCGAAGCTCGACGTCGACTTTACCCAGCTCCGCGACCAGGACCTGTGCGCCGAGGGCTTCGGGACAGCGGCCTGATCGGGCGAAGTCGGGCGGCAGTTCGTCTGAGATGTCGGCCATGGCGTCGGTGGTGAACTTGCACTCGCCAAGGGGCGACGCTGTTATTTCTCGGTCTTGAGGCCGTGGGTGTGCCGGATGGTGGAGACGTTGGGGGTGTGCTGTACCGCAGGTGGCTGACGCAGCCCGGGCAGTGCGGGTCCCAGTGGACGTCCCGGTGGCTGAAGGGGGTGCGGCTGACGTGGTGGATCGGGGGTTCGACTGTTGTCGTCCAGGAACAGGCTTAGCAGCGGTCCGCTGAGGGTGTCGGTGTCGAGCGCCGCCTCGGTGTGGTGGGCTACAGCGTTCAGCACGGGTACCAGACCGGAATACTCCGTGCCCGCTGCGTCGAGCTGTTCCTGCACCGCGTCCCACCAGGGGTGTGGTGCAGGTGGTCTGGTGTGGGTGCAGCCGGGCTCGAAACGCTCGGTGCACCGACCGTCGCGCCAGCACGCGAAGCCGTTCATGCCGTCCCCGCCCCGTAGGACGCTGAAGGTCTCGGTGCCTTGGGACAGTGCCGACAGGGGGCCGGACATTGCGCCCATGACCCCGTACTCCTCGAAGCAGAACGACCAGTCGTCCAGGGCCCCGGCGCGTAGCACCGATCCTTCTGTCCCGCTGAGCTGTACGGCCTGCTGTCGAGTCAGGATCTGGGCGGTTCGGCTGTCGGCCCCGTACCGGGCCAGCACGTCGTGCGGTGTGATGCAGCGGGTGAAGGTCACGCACCACATCACCGTACTCGGATCTGTGACCCATGCCCACGGCATGGGCGGGGATTCTTCCACGTCGTTGATCTCCTTCGGCTCCACGGAAGGGCCCCGAAAATCATTCTCGGGGCCCTGGCTGGGCGGTGCGGCGTCCAGTATCAGGCGATGACGTTGACGTTGTACTTCTCGGTGTCCAGGATGCGCTGGTTCTTCACGAAGGCCCCGTACCTGCCGCCGGCGGACTGGTTGGCCTCCAGAGCGACGTGACCACGTATACACGGCTCATTGAAGGTGACAGGCTTGTCCGTACGAGCCTCGTAAATCATCCACTGCCCGTTCTGGAACAGTGGGACGATGTCGGCACACAGAGCACCATCGGTTCCCCCCTCGAACGAGCCGGCGAAGGGGAACTCGTCGCAGGAGTCATTCGGCACGTTCTGCGGGAGCAGCACAAATGGGTCGCTGCTCTGGGATCCGCACGTGCGTGCCCGGTTGGCGTCATTGAGTCCGTCCGCCCGGCTCAGCGGGGCCCAGTCACGCAGGTTGGCCTGGGCGAAGCCGTAGGCAGCGGCGGCCGCCCCGTGATTGGGGTCAGAGAGCGAGTACTCCAGGGCGGCCCTCCTCTCGGGGATGACACAGCCAGGCGTGGCGAGCTCCGCATCGCATCGGATTTTCGCCTGGACTGGGCTGTCCCAGTTGACGTTGGGCTGAGTGGGGATGTTGCCCGTGGTGGTGACGTACATGTGGTATTTCGTCTGGAAGCTGTCCGACGCACCGGAAGCGACGTTGCTGTTGTAGGTGACAGACCCGGACGCCTGCGCACCAACGCCGAGAGTCCTGGCACCCGTCCAGGGGCGGTTGCTGGGCGCGGAACAGGCCGAGGTGCAGGACACGTCGAAGGAGACGTTGAGGCTCGTCACCTGCCCGGTGACGGCAATCACCTTGACGGTGATCAGCTCGTTCCAGCTCACGTTAGTGGCGCTGAGGTCCATGCTGCTCTTCACGTCCATCAGGCCGGTTCCCAAGACCGCGCCCTTGTCATCCCACAGCGTGTATGTGACCTCCTGACCGTTCAGACACATGCCGCCGGTCCGGGTCCAGGTCCAGTAGCCCGGCTGAGTGATGTCGCAGGCTTCGGCGTCAGCGGTCTGTTCGGCAGTCCACGCGGTAGCGGTGCGGCTTGCCGCCAGCGGCCTGGTCTCGACACACGCCATGGCCGCACCGCCAAGAGCGGCCCGCTCGGAGAGCTGAATGGGGGAGCACGACCTTCCGGAGCCGAGTTTGACTTGGCCCTGCTCCGATTCCGGGGCTGGGAGGTCAGCGGCCTTAATCGTGCCAAGCGCCTGGCGCCCAGGAGTATCGGCTGCTGTAGCACTACCCGTGACAGCAAAGGACACGGCGGCTGCCAGCGAGGCAGCCGCCGCGATTATGCGCTGTGTGCGGCTCATCAACTTCCTTCTGTTGAACGGACGTGCACGGTGTGCACACGTTTGCGTGCACACCGTGAAGGACGGTAACGGGGGAGCCGCATGCGTACCGAACTTGATCAAAAGTTGGCGCTCGAAGACCGCCTCTTGTCTTGTGCGGCACTCTTGTGATGGGTGTGCCGCTATGCCCTTGGCGCCCACGAGTGGCGACAAACGAACGAATGCCGAAGCCACTACGACGGACTGCGCGCCGGGCTTGCTGGAGCCGGCGCGTCCGCACCTGTTCCGACGTGGCCGGCAAAGAAGGAGAAGTGCCGAATGACTGGAGACGCTGACGGGCGCTCCCCGACCCGGAGCCGGATAACATCGCGCGCCTCGATCAGTTGGCAGCCCACTGGCGGGAGGCACCGCGGAGATTCGTCAGGGCACCCTCACCGCGGCCGCAGCGGTCCAGGATGCCCTGGAACCCGGCCGGGTCGCCCACCTGCTGGAAACATTCGGCCGCCTGAACCTCACGGACACCCCGGACAGCGCCCCGTGACGCGGGCGGCACCGACAGCGCGAGACCCCGGACGATGATGCCCGGGGTCTCTCTGCGACATGACGTGACGTCGGTGCTGCCGGTTCAGCGACTCGTCACAGCCCGCCCGTGGCGCCGCCCATCCCCCCTGAGCTCCGCGAGCACCTCACGCTGCTCCTGGGCGAGCCGATCATGGCGGCTCTTGGTGTTGGAGCAGAGGTTACGTCTACCGATCGCGGCTCAACTTCTTCGGCCTCTGCGGCCGTCGGTCCATTCGGGGTGGTCGTTGACGGCCTTTCCTTCTCTGAAGGAGAGGTCCATGAGGTGCGCGTCGTGGATGATTCGACATCACCGCTGCCTCCTTCGCCGAGGCCGAGCGGTAGGGACCACGACGGTGCCCGCACCGGTGCCTCCGTGGCCGCTCGCCGCAGGGCTGGGGAACCGAGTCGGGGCTTGAGGAACATCCATGTCAGATCGTGCGCTAAGCCTTCTCGGTGTTGCTTGACGCTTTGACCTGGGGTGATCGCCTGTCAGAGCCTTCGTGGGTCGCTGTTGTCGATCTACGGAGAGTTGTTGTGGCGGTCGAGTTTCTGTCGGGCGAGCAGGCTGGGTACGGGGTGTTTGCCGGGGCCCCGTCCCGTACCGAGTTGGAGCGGTACTTCTTCCTGGACGACGCGGACCGGGAGGCAGCGCAAGCCAAGCGGCGTGCGCACAACCGGCTCGGGTACGCGGTCCAGCTCACGAGCGTGCGCTACTTGGGCCGGTTCCTGCCGGACCCGCGGCAGGTGCCGGCGGAGGTGGCCGAGTACCTGGCCGAGCAGCTGGAGATCGCGGACCCGTCGTGCCTAAAGGAGTACGGCGAGCGGGACGGGACGGCCCGCACCCACGCCGGGGAGATTCAGGAGGCCGGGGGCTGGCGGGACTTCGCCGAGGTCTCGGCCGAGCTGAGTGACTGGCTGGATGCGCGGGCCTGGACGACTGGGGACGGGCCGAAGGCGTTGTTCGATGCGGCGGCGGGATGGCTGCGCGAGCGCAGGGTGCTTCTGCCTGGGGCGAGCCGCTTGTCGCGGCTGGTGGGCAGCGTTCGGGAGGCGGCGAACCAGCGGCTGTGGGACACCCTCTACGGACTTCTGAACACCGGCCAGCGAGCGGTGCTGGACTCGCTGCTGACGGTGCCTGCCGGTGCGCGGGTCTCGGAGCTGGACCGGCTGCGGCGCGGGCCGGTGCGCGTGTCGGGCCCGCAGATGAAATGGTCCCTGGCCCGGCAGAGGAGATCGCTGATCTGGGCATGGGCACCCTGGACGTGTCGGGGATACCGCCGCGCCGGCTGGCGGAGCTGTCGAGGTACGGCGTGGACGGCAAAGCCACGTTGCTCAAGCGGCACAACGACGCGCGGCGCCTGGCGACGCTGCTGGCCACTGCGGTGCACCTGACGACGCGGGCGGTCGATGACGCCCTGGACCTGCTGGAGGTGCTGATCGCCACGAAGCTGCTGGCCAAGGCCGAGCGGGAGACGGCCAAGGAGAAGATGAGGACCCTGCCGAGGGTCGAGCGGGCCGGGGCGAAGCTGGCGACCGCGTTCCAGGTCGTCTTCGACACCACCTCCGAGCAGGTCGACATTGACACCGGGGAGATCAATCCGCCGAAGGTGGAGACGCTGACGGCGATGTGGGAGCAGATCGAGGCGGTGGTGCCGCGCAACGAGCTGGCTGCCGCGATCGCGGCGCTGTTCGAGCTGACCCCGCCGCTGGACTCCGATGCGGATCAGGCATGGCGGGCGATGCTGGCCACCCGGTTCGGCACGGTGCGGCCGTTCCTGAAGCTCCTGGTCAAGGTTGTGGACTCGGGAGGACTCCGGAGGGCGCCCCGATTCTGGCCGCTCTGAAGACCTTGCCGGAGCTGATGGGCCGCAAGAAGGTGGGACCTGCCGAGATCGACACCGAGCTACTGGCCGGGTCCTGGCGGCGTCTGGTGCTGGCCGCACCGAACCTGGAGCCGGGGACAGTGGACTGGAAGGCGTACGTGTTCTGCGTGCTGGAGCAGTTCCACAGCATGCTGCGCCGGCGGGAGATCTTCGCGAAGAACTCCTCCAAGTGGGGCGACCCGAGGGCGAAGCTGCTGGCCGGTGAGGCATGGGAGCAGCCGCAGCAAGCGTGCTCTCTTGCCTTCACCCTTCCCTCAACCACACCTGTCTCTGCACGGCCGAAGCCGCCCTGACAGCCATCCCGGTGCTCCCACGCTGTGACGGGCAACAGCCATCGACACGCTGATCGCCACGGCGGCGGCCGCTAGGTGTATTGATCACGAGCGCTGGGAAAGCCAAGCGACTGCTGCCCTCACGGCTACCGGTACTCGTCATCGGGGCAGTCAGTTCGCTGAAGGTGACCGTCTGCGGACCGGCGAACCGTTCGCGGCATGGGCACTTCGAGCCAGCGACCGTCGAGGAGCATCCACATTCCGAACACGGCATCGTTCTCGTTGTGCAGCAGCAGTTGGACCGAGTGGGGGCACTTCCAGGGCAATGTCTGGAGTGTGCTGCGGAGCTTTCCGGTGTTGAGGTGATTGAACGTGCCTGCGAGGACATGGCATTCAGCGCCCCGGGGGGTGCCTCCCCAGTGCCCGAGCTGCTGGTCCCCGCTGACCCGCTTGAAGCCGCCGGGGTGCAGGCCGGCGTCAAGGGGATCAAGGCTGATGATGTGCTGAAGCACCGAGTCTTCCAGGTAGCTGAACAGCAATATGACGTCGGTGAAGTCGCTCATCAGTTATCTCTTCCACGTTAACGACCAGGGCCTGAGGTGCTGCCACGCACCATCGATCACCGCTCGTCATTCTGCAGCCTGCTCCGCGTTGATCAGGGCATGAAGCGTGGAGATCCGTCTGACGTGCAGTGGGACCGAATGGAGCCGCTGCTGCCGACTGGTCGGAAACCTGGCCGGCCGAGAAAGTGGTCGCGGCGGCTGTTGGACGGCATCCGGTGGAGGACACGGACCGGTGCTCCCTGGCGCGACATGCCGAAACCAACGGCCCGCTCTGGACCGGACCATCGTCTGCTGACGGTTTTGTTGTCTCGTGTTCGGGTGGTGGGGGACGATGTCTCTGTGATCAACGGGGATGTTTCCTTACGTCTGGCGGCGAGGCGTGGCCGTCGCATTGCCCAGCTCGGTGACGCGGCGGCGGGGTGGGGTGGGGAGGTGCCGGAGGATCCGGGTATCGCCGAGTTGGCCGATCTCCTCGAAGCGGCCGCTGCTGATGTTCCCGCCCGGACCGGCGAGACCGGGCACACGGCCAGGACCCTTCTGACCGGTGCGGTCGAGGATTTGAGGGCGGCCGCCCGGCTCGGCGGCCTGCTTCCCGCGGTGACCCTGTGGCACCTGCACCGCGCCATGGAACAGGAACACGCCGCCCACCAACACCTGCACCCCCGGGCACCCACAGGCTGAGCAGACGGTGCGGCTGTCTGCCTTGCCCTCCAGCCCGCCTGCTCCGCGCACACGGCCAGCCCCGCCCGACCGGGCGGGACAGCCCTTAGCCTGCCGCTGTCCGATGACGCCCGTATACGGTGCCGACAGCACGAGACCCCGGGCGATGGCGCCCGGGGTCTCTCTGTGACATGACGTGACGTCTGTCCGACCGGTGCAACGACCAGCCTCGGCTGGTGTTACGCCCACTCCACACCCAGCCCTGCCAGGACCCTCGCGCTGCTCCTGGGGCCTTGTCAACGGCCCCGGACAGGACGTAGGGGGGGCGGGCCTGCTGGTAGGCGCTCTGCCTGTGTTCGTGGGCCCACCGCAGCCGTTCCAGCAGCCCCGAGTAGGGGGCCGCGGAGGGAGCATGTGTCGGTACGGCGGGTTGCGTTATGGCGTGACGGCTCTTGTCACGCTTCCCATGGGCGCGGACGACCGTAGAGCCGTTGGACCTCACTCTCCTGGGATTGGTCCGGCACACGCTGCCGGAAATGCGGAAGCTGGTCCTGAACGAGTGGACCTTGGGGCGGTGGGCGCCTGCGCTTGCTGGAGGAGGTGCCTGCCCGTACGACGGCCGGCCCGGCCCACCACCGCCCACGGACATGACACGATGCCTCTTCTTCGCCGGACCCTGGGGGGATCATGCGCATCCGCACCACCGCCGCCGCCGCCGCGCTCATCGCGGCCGGCCTGCTTGCCGCACTCACCGCATGCGGCAGTGGCCATGACGAGAAGCCTGCCAGCAAGGGAACTGCCAGTGCTCTGAGCGAGGCCGAGCGCGAGGCCGCCCGCAGGGCCGCCGGTCTCCCGCCAGAGCCCAGCGCCACCGCCCGCTACGCGTTCCTCGAAGCCCTGGACGACATCGACGAACGCATCTCGAAGCCCGGCACGGACGAACAGGCCGTGAGCCGCGGTCTGAACCAGTGCAGTTCCATCAAGTCGTTCCCCGACGACAGGGACAAACTGGTGAAGCTGACTCTCGACCGGTTCACCATCCCGACACTCCTGCCCGACATCAACAACGCAGACACCGGCGGCAAGATCCTTGACGCTGTCCACCACCACCTCTGCCCCGACTTCTGACCACCCGCTCGAACACCAGCGTGGCCCTGGCCCGCCGTACCCGGGGTCCGCCGCCACAGTGGGCGGATCCGACCGAGGGAGCGCGACAGTCGCGATCTCCTCGATGGCCGGTCGCCGTACCCACCGGTGGCCGCAGCCCAGGAAGGAGCGCCGCGTGACCTCCTCGACAAGTTCGTGCCGTGCTCCGGCGTTGAGCCAGTCCCCTCCGGCCTCCCGCACGCACTGCTCGACATAAGCGTGCATCTGATCGTCGCTCGCTTCCCAGCCGTAGCGGAGCATCGCCCGCAAGCGGTCCGCCTTGGTGGTCCGCGCAGCGGCGTGCCCGGCAAGTGACGCGTTACGGTCATCGAGCACCACGCCATCGACGATGCAGAGGGCGGCCGATTCCACGAGGCCACTGGCAGCGGCAGCCGTCACCGCGTACCCGCCGGTGGAATGGCCCACCAGCACGGGGCGGTCCCAGCCCATCGCGGTGACACGCCACCGTCTCGCCAGTATTGCTCGGGGCCGGTGGAGTCGAGCCGGGTCTGCCCATGGCCACGCAGGTCGATGGCGATCGGATGACACTCGCTCACCAGATGGGACGCCACATCCGCCCAGGCGGCGGCGTTGTGTCCGTTGCCGTGGACAAGCAGCACCCCCTCACCGTGGCCGCCGAAGTCCACACCCGAGAGGACCCGTCCACGACGGGGAGTTTGATCTCTGCTCCGATCACCACCGCACCCTGACGACCAGAAGCCAACAAGCGCAACTGCTTTTCTCGCAGGAGGCCGGCGCGGAGTGAGGATTCCCTCAGACCGTCGATCGGCCTGCTCATCGTGGCCCGTTTCCCGAGACGCTCGGCGGCCTACGGCTGCTGCGCCATCCGGACAGGCAGGAGTGATCACCTGCGCGGGGTGCTGATCAGCACGAACCTGCGGTCCACTCCTGGTTTCCGCCGTCGGCCGAGGGCATTCCTACGGGCCCGCTGGTGCTGCTGGGGACGGAGATGGGAAGTCGGCCGGCGTCGGCACATCCCTTCGCCTGGCTGTTTCGGCGTGGCTCGGGCGTTGTGCGGCAAGGTGGCCCCGGGACCGGTGGCCGTGTATGGCCGTATCGCGCCAGGCGGCGAAGGCGAGGTCGCACAGCCGGTCACGGAACCGGCCGATTCCGATCCAGCGCAGTACGGCCCCGGCCCCGTCCAGACGGAAGTACGTCTCGCCAGGCCCGGTGGTGCCGGCTTCCGGCTCGCCGGGCGGTTCGGGCGACCATCCCAGGGCGGTGACGGTGTCCATGGAGCGGAGGTTCCCGAGGATGCCCGGCATGCTGCGGGTCTGCCTGGTCAGGTCGAGGTGCTCCACCTGCACCGGCCCGGTGTCGTCCGTCGCGTTCAGGGACGTGGTGAGATCCCCGCCGGTCTGTCCGGCGCGGCCCAGGACGATCTTCTCCTGCATCAGGATCCTGCCGGTGCCGTGCAGGCGGATCCGGGTGTCGCGGTGGGTGGCGATCCCGTCCGAGACCACGAAGGGCTTGCCCGCCCAGGTCAGGATCGCCTCGTCGCCCACAGTGGCGTCAATGGCCCACGATGACGGTGCGTCGCCCTCGTACGCGACCGTGCCGGTCGTCTCCACGATGTCGAGCCAGGCACCGGGCGCGACGTCCACCTCGATACGGACGCCGTCGCCGGACAGCAGCAGCGCCTGGGTGGCGAGAAGGCCCACTCGGGCGCCGTGTGCGTCCTGCTCCATGATCCGCGCCGTCAGATGCCCGGTCGTGCGGTGGACGCGGCTGCGGCTGCCAGTGCGGACGACGCTCAGGCGGGTCGGCCCGGTCACGCGCTCTGCCCTGCATGCGCCGGATCCTGGCCGTGCGCGTGGGTATGCAGGTGGGGTCCCTCGCCGTCCTGGCCGGTGTGGAAGTGCGGGGCCATGGGGCCCGGGTCGACCGGAGTGTGCTCGCCGGTGCGGTAGTCGGCGAGGGTGTCGCGGACCCAGCCGGTCAGCATCCGGATAGACGCCTCGTCGTGCCGGGACAGCGCGACCACCGGAGCACCCTGCCGTACGTTGCGCCCTTCGCGCGTCATGCGCTCGACGTCCACGCCCACGTGCACGCCCAGGTCGGTCTTGTTGATCACGAGCAGGTCGGCGCGGGCGATGCCGGGACCGCCCTTGCGGACGACGTCACCGCCGCCGGCGACGTCCAGGACGAACACCTGGGCGTCCACCAGAGCGGGCGAGAAGGTGGCGGTGAGGTTGTCTCCGCCGGACTCGATGATGACGAGATCCAGTGGGCCGAAGTCAGCCTCCAGGTCCTCAGCCGCCAGCAGGTTGGCCGTCACGTCGTCACGGATGGCGGTGTGGGGGCATGCGCCCGTCTCCACCGGGCGGATTCGTTCGGGGTCCAGCACTCCGGCGCTCCTGAGGAAGCGCGCGTCCTCGTCGGTGTAGATGTCGTTCGTGATGACGCCCAGGCGCAGTTCGCCGGACAGCGCCCGGCACAACGTCGCGATGAGCGAACTCTTCCCGGTGCCGACGGGGCCGGCTACGCCCAGGCGCATGGCACGGGCAGGGGCGATGGCGTTCTCAGGCACTGAAGAGCCTCTCTGTGATGGTGGCGTGGGTCTCGGCCCAGCGCTCAATCAGGGGAGCACCGTGGGCGGGAATCTGTTCCGGGAGGCGCAGAAGGGCGACCTGGTCGGCCATCTCTTCGATGTCCGGGAGGAGTTCACTCACCCACGCTGTGATGGTCAGCGGGTCCTGCGGTTCGAGCTTGAGCAGGGCCGCGGTCACCGTCTGGGCGTCGTCGTACCCGACGAGACGGGCCACGTCGGCCGGGTCCATTCCGGCCCGGTGCGCGAGCAGGCCGAGAACGACGGGGCGTGACCAGGTGCGTGCGCGGGCATCGACAGGGCCGGGCCAGAGCCCTTGCAGGAGCCGTAGGTACCCGCGGCCCAGCCGCCGCCCGTTCGCCCGCAGCGCCGGGCTGGGTGTCCGGGCTGCCCAGGCGGCCTCAACCTCAACGAGGTCACCGGCGTTCGCCGCGACCGCACGCGCGACGACGGCGGTGCCCGCCTCCACCATGGTGATGGTGCGAAGACGCGAGCGCAGGTACGCGGGCACCTCGGCGGGTGCGATACCAGCCCGCAATGCTGGCTCCAGACCGGCGGACTGCGTATGCCCCCCGGACGGGAGCCGGGCATCGCCCAGCAGGGCGAGCAGGAGCGGAGAGGTGCTCACCGGGGCCTCAGAACAGCAGGTATCGCTGGGTGAGCGGCAGGCTCTTCGGCGGTTTCGGCTGGTCGAGGTACCAGAAACCGTTCCGGCTCTTGTGTCTGGTGAGGCTGTGTCCTTCCGACGGGTCGACACCCGGGATTTCCACCGCGATCTTGAACGTGGCCGGGTCGATGTCGATGCCGAACAGCCCATCGTTGAAGACCATGTCCGCCTTCTCGACGTCCTTGACGGGCTTCGCGCCTTTCAGCTCACGCCGCAGGCCGAGAGTGTCCTTCAACGAGTCCTTGAACACGCCTCTGCCTCTCACCGTGCTGTACGGGTCGGTGTCGGAGGGCGGGTTGAGCACCTTCTCGGAGACGAACGAGTAGGACAGCCGGCAGGCGATCGCGGCAGCCATCGCGGGCCGCAGGAAGGTCGGCTGCGGGGTCGACACCGAACCGTTGGGGTCACCCAGGTTGCCGATCACCATGGCACCGGCCTTGATGACCATCTCGGGCCGAACGGCGAAGAACCGCGGGTCCCACAGCACGAGGTCTGCGAGTTTGCCCTCCTTCACGGAACCGACGTACTCATCGATGCCGTGGGCGACGGCGGGGTTGATCGTGTACTTGGCCACGTAGCGCAGCGCACGGGCGTTGTCGCCCTGCCCCTGACCGGCACCGTAGAAGAAGTTCGCGTCCTTGAAGGTCTTGTGGCTCCACTCCTTCATGACGTGGGCGACCTGCCAGGTGCGGGTCACGACCTCGCCGATACGGCCCATGGCCTGGGCGTCGGAGGAGGTGATGGACATCGCACCCATGTCGTGCAGCACGTCCTCGGCGAACATGGTGGTGGAACGGATCCGCGAGTCGGCGAACGCCTGGTCGTTCTTGTTCCTGAGATCGAGGTGGTGGGCAGAGGCCAGCATGTCGATGTGCTCGGCCACCGTGTTCGCGGTGTACGGCAGCGTCGGGTTCGTGGATGCGGGCAGGACGTTCCGCTCGGCAGCCACCTTCAGGATGTCGGGGGCGTGCCCACCGCCGGCGCCCTCGGCGTGGAAGACGTGGACCGCGCGCCCGTCGATGGCGCCGAGGGTGGTCTCGACGAAACCGGACTCGTTGAGGGAGTCGGCGTGCAGGGTGACTTGCAGCCCCCATTCCTCCCCTGCCTTCAGCGCGGCGTCCAGCGCTGCCGGAGTGGCTCCCCAGTCCTCGTGGATCTTGTAACCGCCGGCGCCCGCCAACGCCTGCTCGTCCAGGCCGTCCTTGCTCACAGTATTGCCTTTGCCCAGCAGCATCACGTTGACCGGCAGGTCGTCGAAGCTACGGTGCAGGTTCACCAGATGCTGCGGGCCGGGCGTCACGGTGGTCGCCTTGGACCCCTCGGAAGGCCCCACGCCGCCGCCGATCAGCGTGGTGGTCCCGGTCGACAGCGCTTCCATGACAGCCGAGGGGGAGATGTAGTGCACGTGGGTGTCGACGGCACCCGCGGTGAGGATCTTGCCCGCGCCGGAGATCACGTCTGTGGAAGGACCGATCTCCAGGCCCGGGGTGACCCTGTCCATGACGTCGCTGTTGCCGGCCTTGCCGACCGCGACGATCTTTCCGCCCTTGATCCCGACGTCGGCACGCACGATGGAATTGCCGTTGCCCCGTTCCAGAGCGGGGGTGACGTCCAGAATGATCACGTTGGTGATCACGGTGTCAGGGGCGTCCTGTGCACTGGTGGTCGTCCCTTGCAGCATCGACTCGCGAATGGTCTTGCCGCCGCCGAAGATCGCCTCATCACCACCGAACGTCAGGTCTTCGGTGACCTCGATCCAGAGGTTGGTGTCGCCCAGGCGTAACTGGTCGCCCACGGTCGGGCCATAGGACTTCGCGTACTGCTCGCGGGTGATGTTCGCCATTGCATTCCTCCAGCTGGGTGTACGAAGGCCCTGTCAGTCGAGAGCGACGTCGTCAGCCGGCTTGTCCTTGCGCAGGCCCGGCACACGCCGCCTCCCGCCGATGGGCACGACCTCGATCGCCTCGCTGGGCGCGTTCTCGGGGCTGAAGCGCATGGAGTCCCCCGGAGCGATGTCCAGGCGGCACCCCCAAGGCGCCTTCCCCGGCGTCTTCGACCTGTCGTACGCCAGCTCGCAGGCCGCAGCGATCTGCTCGGACCTCAGGCGCTGAGGGTCAGTCAGAACGGCCTCGGCCTCGGTGGCGGTGTCCAGGTCGGTGAAGAACAGCAGGTCCTCATTGACATCGGCCAGATGGAAGTGCGAACCGATCTGAATGTCGCGGTCACCGACGTTGACCACATAGACAACGGCCTTGCCCTCTTGTGAGTTGAGCACATGCACCGCGGACGGGTCCCTGACCCACACTCCTCCCACCTTGTACCGGGAGAAGCCATGGGGCCGGCCCGGGTCAAGGGACGAGGGCGGTACGGGTTCCGGCTCCTGACAGTGATGGGCCGAGTAGCAGGGGCACGTACCCGGACACGTGACCGACGTGGTCACCAGAGGCTTCGGGGCCAGCGGCTGGAAGTAGGGCATGAAACTCGACCTCAGCGGATGGGAGCGGACAGCGGGGCGGCCTTCGGTGCGCGGATCGGGTCGTAGAGGGTGACAAGCTTGCGCCCGTCGGGGAAGGTCGCCTCGACCTGAAGGATGTCGAGCATCTCGGGCACGCCCTCCATGACGTCGTCGGTCGTCAGGACGCTCTCGCCCCGGCCCTGGGTGTCACCCTTCCGCTGCTCCAGGGGAACGTCGGCGTCGCTCATCATCTGGTCGACGGTGTAGTTGCCCGCCCGCGCCTCCTCTATGACCCAACAGCTGATGTACGCCACCGCCTCGGGGTAGTTCAGCTTGACGCCACGCTCCTTGCGATAGCTGGCCAGCATCCCGGCCACGCTCAGCAGCAGCTTCTCCTGCTCTGAGGGAATCAGGTGCATCCGTGCTCCTCTGCGGTGGTGAGAGTGCCCCGGCCCCAAGAGGGACAGCGGCACCATGCGTGCGTCCCCGACCCACGCCCGACCGGGCCCATCCACCGGGCTCGGCAGGTACGTCCGGTCGGCACATCCCCGCAAACAGGCGCCGCCCTTCGACAAGCACCCTTCGGCGCTGAGTACCGCCGCGTCCCCGGCAGCCGCCACTTGGACGAGCAGGTGCATCTGCGCGTGTGGACTACGCCTGTGCTTTCCCGGATTCAGGGACGAACATGAGTCGGCAGCGCGATGCGGCTCCACCGTTCATCAGCCGAACCATCCCGCGCCGCAGACGATCATCACGCACAAGCCAGCACGCTGCCGCATAACCGCAAAGTCCCCCCCGAACGGATGTCGATGCGATCATTTGACCTAATCTGTCGCCCGTCGCAACGGGAATCGTGCCGACGAATGCTGTCACGCAGCCGATGTCATACGAGATCCGAGGCTCACAAGCTCAAAAGCAACCCACACCACACAGTCGGTCAGACTCCTAACAGGTCTGTTCGCATCACGCACCATCACACCGATGGACGGATTCGGCCCTGAACCGCAGTGGCCTGTCGACGAAAGTGGCGGCGCCGCGCATGTGTCTCATGAGACACAACAAAGTCTGGAGAACGATGGGCACAGGATGGTGCTGCGCCGTACCGGGGAAGTGTGGTGCTGTACGCGCGGATCGTCACCAGCCACTGGATGGACCTCGCGACCGCCGGTATGCACGCCCTGGCCCCGGGGACGGTGCTGGACGGCGTTATGTGACCTGTACGGGTGTCTCAGCCCCAGGGTGTCTCAGGTGGCGTACGTCCGTAGACGAGACGCGCTCGTCGCCGATGGTTCGGGGAGCCGAGGAAGGCAATAGGGCCGTGCGGCCGTCGGCACGGCGCGGATAACCCGCGCGAATGAAGCGGATTCAGCGAGCGGCCGGCGCGGTCGTCGGCTCAGCGGTGGGCGACGCCCTGGGCGCCCCCTTCGAGTTCGGCCCCCCGGGAGTGTTCTCCGCGCGGTTTCCCGCGCCCGGTGCTGGTGGCGAGATGTGCGGAGGCGGTGGCTGGGACCCCGGCGAGGCCACTGACGACACGCAGATGGCCGTCCTGGTCGCGGAGTCCTTGCTGGAGCGGAGCGGACTGGATCTGCCGGACATCTTCGCCCGCTTCCAGCGTTGGGCGGCATCAGAACCGAAGGACATCGGCTTGCAGACCGAAGACGTCCTGACCAACGGCATGCCCTGGGACCTGGCCGCCGCGATCCATTTCCAGGTCAACCCGCGCCCTCGCGCCGCAGTACCGTCACCAGCTTCCTGAAGGCACGGGGGCTCAGCCTGGTGAACGGGGCTGTCCAGGACGGCTCGGACGCCGTGATTACACCAGCCACACCAAGATCATCCCACTTGCCGAGGCTGCCCTGTGTCCTCGATCCTGTGCTCGGCAAGCAGGAGGGCACATGGGACTGGTTCTTTTCCCGGGCGACGGGGACAACAGCAGTCTGGATGTCTCCTGGTCCTACAGCGGCTTTGCCGCGTTCCGGCGGCGTCTGGCCGAGACCGAGGGGATCGTCCTCTCCGAGATGTGGGGCTTCGGCGGCGAGCGCCCGTGGAGCGAGGCGTCCACCGCTCTGGAGTCACTCCTCGATCATCCGGATGACGGCGGTGACGACCTCTCGCCTTCCAAGTGCGCGTCGATTCTGGTCCGGCTGGAGGCGATCACCAATCAGTGGGCACGGGAGGGCGGCGACCAGCTCCTCCAGCAGCACATCAAGGACGCCCGCCAGCTGGCGAGTGTCCTGCGGCTCTGTATCGACAAGAACGTCCCGCTGGTCTTCCTCTGAAGCCCACCACCACGGAACCCACTTACGGGACAACCCTTACCCGGACCGAAAGCGCATGCGAGCAACTCCGCGAGGACCTCGCGCTGCTCCTGGGCGGGCTTGTCCCACCGGGGCCTGGTGGTGGAGACTCACATGCCCAGCTGGACCGGCGTCCCGTCCGGCAACTCCGCGCTCGGCCGCCGTCGCCCGGGGTTTTGCGTTCGGATCAGGCACTACGAGGCCTCGGACGTTGTGAGAGGGAGATCAAGGAATCTCTTCGAGCAGTCGGATGAGCGCCTGCAGTTGAGGGGTCAGTTCGTCCTCGTCCAGCCCGTCCGGCATGGGTGGCCTTTCCGGTGCCTTTCCGAACGTGGGCGTCGTGTTGGCGGCCCGCCAGGCGATGGCCGGCGCGCGGACGTCGCCGCCGGCCAGGTCGTCACGCAGGGGGAGGAGTTCCTCCAGCCAGGGACGTGGGTCGTAGTACAGGTAGGAGAGCTCGCCGTCTTCCTCCCCACGGTGGAGCTCCAGCACCAGGTCGTCGTCGACGATGGTGCTCCTGACGCCGGGTCTGTCTTGGTAGGGGGCTATCCGGTTCGAGAGCGTGGCCGGGAGCCGCAGCCACAGAGTGCGTGATCCCTCCTGGCTGAAGTGGAGGCCGGCGTCGAAGTACTGGGAGACGATCTTGCCCGCAGCCCCGAAGGCCGGGTGTTCGGTGGGGTCGGACCACTGGTCGAGCACGAGGGAATCGGAGGTGACGTCAGCCCAGGGCAGCTTCGCACGCAGTTCGAGCATCTGATGCTCGGTGAGGTGGCGCCCCAGGGTCCGAAACTCGTAGTACCAATGCCTGATCCCCCGACCGCGCTGCCTCTCGCTCGGGACCTTGTCCAGCCGGGGCTGGGGGACTTTCCAGCGAATCTCCTCGCGGTACCGCGACCAGGCCATGAAGGCCCGGACGACAGCTCTCTCGTCGGTGCCGCTGCCCGGTCCGATGCCACACCCGAGGTCTCGCTTCGCCCGTTCACGGCCATCCACGTCATCGCCGTAGGCCCCTTCCAGGTACCAGCCCAGAAAAGCCGTGCGCCGCGCAGCCTGCTGCTCGTCGCCGGCCCGCCCGATCTGGGCGCGGACCGCCTTCACCAGCTCGGCACCATCGGAATGCTCGCACCGCATCCGCGCAAGCTGCACGCGGAACAGCTGCACGAGCACGCCGATGTCCCGATCGGCCTCACATCGGGCCTGATAGCTGTCCGCAGGGCCGGCCAGCCGCACCAGCACCGCAGCCGTCAGATCGCTCAGCACCCGAATGCAGGATGCCGAACACAGCACAACCTCGTACAGCTTCAGCCCCTCGCCCGCCCCGTCGCCGCAACCCCCACGCTCCAGAAACAACAGCACGCCCGCCCGCTCATCCAGCCACAACCGATGCCGGACCCCCCTGTGCGCCGCATACGCCTCAGTAATCCTGTCCAACTCTCGCGCACCAGGGCGATCACCCCGCACACGCTGCACCAGAACCTCAACGTCAACAGCCATCACCCTCGCGATGAGCCGCTGCTCCTTGCCCATGGGTTCGCCCCCCCGTCCAGCGTATGAGAGATCACTATCGTGCCAACTCGCCTGGAGCCCTGCGGCACATCAGCAGAGTTCCTCGGGCCGGTGGGAAGGGGAAGCGGTCCGCGTCCTGGACCTCAACGCCCGACACGTGCGCCCGGACTATCCCCCGCCATCCTCCGGTGGTGGGGGATTCTCCGTCTCCGGCGGACAGGCCGCGGGGCGGGGGTGGCCGTGTACGGCGTCGTCCGCCGCTGTACGTCACCGGGCTGACGTCCAGCGGCGAGCACCAGGAACACGGCGCCGTTCATGAGTTCCGGCAGCAGAAGACCTCAGGCGTGCGCATAGAGGAGGTCCTGGAACTCACCCATCTCAGCATCCGGCAGTATCAACGGCCCAACGGCGAGGTCATCGTCCTGCTCGTCGTTGCTCCCTCCAAGAGCGACCGGGAACGCGTCATCCCCATGTCCGCCGAGCTGTCCGCCGTCATCGGGGCCGTTGTCCGCCGACACCGGCGGCCAGACCATCCCGCTGCTGCCTCGTTACGATCCGAAGGAACGTCAGAGCAGCGCGCCCATGCCGTTCTTGTTCCAACGCAAGATCGGTACCAAGCACGAGGTCATGTCGGACACCACCGTGGTGAACATGCTGAAGCGCCACTGCGTCGAGCTCGCCGAACAGCACCCCGGCTTCCTTGCGACCAGCTTCACCCCGCACGATTTTCGCCGACTCCTCGCCACGGAGCTGGTCAACAGCGGGCTCCCGATCCACATCGGAGCAGCCCCACTCGGACATTTGAACCTTCAAACAACTCGTGGTTACGTCGCCGTGTTCAACGAGGACGTCGTCCGGCACTACCAGGGATTTCTCGACCGGCGCCGCCAGGCCAGGCCAGCCGACGAGTACCGGCCGGTCACCGAACCCGAATGGCTCGGCTTCGAGGAGCACTTCGACCAGCGCAAAGTCGAGCTGGGAGGATGCGCACGCCCCTACTCGACACCTTGCCAGCACGAGCACGCCTGTCTGAGATGTCCCATGATCAACATCAATCCGAAGATGCTGCCCCGCCTCGACGAGATCGAAGTCGACCTTCTGGCCCGCCGGGCCCGGGCCGAGGCAGAGGGGTGGCTCGGTGAGATCGAAGGGATCGACCTCACCCTGTCCTTCCTGCGCCAGAAGCGGGACCAGACCCGTCGACTCGCCAGGGTCGCGCCGGTCGACCTCGGCATACCCGGCATCGCACCGCGATCAGCGGCCAGGCGACAATGAGGGGATGTATTGCCTGCAGGCGGTCATCGCCACCGAATCCGTGCTCCGCGAGTTGGCCGGCTCCACCACAGAGGCGCGCATCGTTCCTCTCGGCCAGGATCTCTGGCTCTTGCCGATGACCGACGCGCTGTTCGATGCGGTCACGGTCGCCGAAGCACCCGAACTCGACGGGTTCTGGAAGGCTCCAGCGGGCTTCGATCGCCTGCTCAGCGCGTGCTCGAAGGCAGGTCCGGTGGCCTACGTCGAAGCCGACTACTTTGGCGGGGTAGGGACCCAGAACGCTCTCACCTGGGATGCAGGGAAGATAGTCCTTGGACCATTGCGCCTGGCCGAAGGGGAGTCAGCGTCGACGGCCGGCACGCCGATCTCCCAGGCGCTTCGGCGACTCGGCGCCGCCAAGGGCAATCACGTCGACGAGTTCGCCGCGGTCGGACTCAGCCGCCACCGCGACACGGACGACTGGCTCCCGCCTGGTGAGGCTTCGTGAAAATGGTTCTGCCCGCAATGGTCACGCACCGGCCTTCGGCACTCTGTGAGACCAGCAGGTCCTGCGACCAAGTGGGATGAGCTGCAGCCCGATGAAGCCGCCATGTCTCGGCATGCCCACTACCCGTCAAGCGATCGGGTGAGGGACTTCGACCGTGCGGAAATTCCCCGACCCCGCAGCGGCAGCTGCGACACAATCGCCGGATGATCGGCAACAAGACCACTCACCGCACGGTGGACGGCGTTCGCATACCTGGCACCTGGCGCCACGCCTTCATCCGCAACGGCGGCACGCACTTCCTCACCGACCTGTTCATCTACGCCGACGGGCTCATCGACTGCTGGGAACTGGTCACCCTCGAGGAGTTCCAGGACAAGCTCCGCAGCGGCTGGGTTGCCACCACCCTGCCGGACGGCGCCAAGGCATCCGCGTTCGAACTGGCCAGCTGGACCTTCAGCGAGCCCCACAGCTACCTCACCCCCGACCTGCTGGTCGCCGAGATTCGAGACACCATCGACCAGCTCAACGGGCGCCCGGATTCGACGGGCCGATGCCTCGCCGCCGTCGACACCTTCCTCGCCGACCGGACCGAGGAGAACCGCACCGCGGCCCGCAACGCCTTCCTGGCCATCCCGCTCTCGCAGCGCCGTTACGCACTGGGGGACATGGACAGCAAAGACTGGCCGCTGCGGGTGCTGGTGGCGGGACCCGGCGAGGAGACGTACATCCCGGCCGAGGGGCCGATCATGCAGGAGGACTACGACAGGGCCGTCGCCTACTTTGAGGAACGGGCGCGATGGGCCGCTGAACGGGCCACGCGCGTCCCGGCGGACGGACCAGTGACCTCCTTCGCCCCGGCGATCAAGCTGTATCACACGTATCCGAGCAAACCGGTCGATGCCCCGGGATTCCGGGGCCTGCGCAACGGCTACCCGGCCCCGATCGTCGTCGGCGAGGTCAGCTACCCATCTGCCGCCCACGCCTACTGGGCGCTGTCAGTCGCTGATCCCGAGGTCCGGACCGCGATCGCCACGGCAGAGACCCATGCCGCCGCACGCAAGGCCGCGACCGCGGCAGCACAGCGTGAGGGCTGGCAGCACGCCCGCACCGCGGTGATGGCGGCCCTACTGCGCGCGAAGTACGACCAGCACCCCGACCTGGCCGAGATCCTGCTGACCACGAACGACGCCACCGTGATCTACGACGACGCCGACTCGGGCTTCTGGGGGGACAACGCCGGACGCGGCCGCAACTGGGCAGGCCGCCTCCTAGAACTCGTCCGCTCGGAGCTGCAGGCACAGCGGGCCGGAATCGCAGGGCTGTGACGGGCCGCCCGCCGCTCGAATCCGAGCTGCGACTGCTCGATGCGGAGCGACCACTTCGTCGCTGACCCGTGGTTGATGGAGCGCTCCATCAACCACCAGCTCCCGCTTGACTTAGAGCGACCGGCAAATGGTGGGCGGGGCTGCCCAGCCGGGCCCGAACGCAAGGCAGGCACGAGCCTGAGTGATCATGGAGTTCTTGACGCTCAGTGATCACCCGGAGGGCTCGTGCCTGCGGTCCCATCATGCCTTTTGGAACCCCTGTGGGACCAATTCGCCGCTCTGCTGCCCGTGCGGAACGAATACGCCGAGAGCCATCCGCTGGGTTGTCACCGGCGACGGGTTCCAGACCGGACCGTCTTCAAGTACATCGTGCTCGCGCTGGTCCACGGCTCCGGCTACGAGCGGATCGCTGGCGCCGGATGCTCCGACCGAACGATCCGACGCCGCGTCAAACAGTGGGCTGAACTGGGGATATCCGAGAAGGTCCATGCCCTCGCACTCGAGGCCTACGACCGCATGATCGGCCTCGGGCTGAGCGAGATCTCGGTGGACGGCTGCATCACCAAGGCCCCGTCCGGCGGTGACAAGGCCGGGCGGTCACCGGTGGACCGGGGCAAGCAGGGGCTGAAACGCTCCGTCGCCTCCGATGCCTGTGGTGTCCCGCTCGGGATCGTCTCCGACGGGGCCAACCGGCACGATTCACCCTTGCTCGGCCCCACCCTGGACGCGGCGCAGGCGCAGGTCGGCGCGATGCCGGAGACCGTCAACGTCAACCTCGACCGCGGCTACGACAGCGCCAAGTCCCGTTTACTGATAGCCGAGTTGGGTTTCACGGCCGAGATCGCCCGCAAGGGAGTGCCCGCCCCGATCCAAGCCGGCAAGCGCTGGGTGGTCGAGCGCACCCACTCGTGGATGAACGACTACGGCAAGCTCCGGCGCTGCACCGAGAGGAGCGGCGAGGTCGTGGACTTCTACCTCTACCTCGCCGCCACTCTCGTCACGCTCCGCATGCTCATCCGACGCTCGACGAGCCGCTACCGCTGGGACGGCCGCCCCACCACCCGACGCCTCAAGTGATCCATTTGCCGGTCGGTCTTAGCGCTGGGCGATCACGGTCTGGCAGGCGTGCAGTGCGGCGGCGAGCAGGTGGACGGCTTCGCCGTCGGTGCGGGACCCGCGCACGGTCTTGCCGTCGACGGCCAGGCCGACCAGCGTGTCACCGGGTTCGTCGACCCGGTCGGCGGCGTATCGGGCGAGCCAGGCGCCCGCTGCGTCGTCCAGGGCGTCGCCGTCCAGGCGGGCGAGGAGTCGTTCCAGCGTGGAGGAGTTCGGTGTGCTGGAGGTCAGTCCGAGTCGTGTCCCCAGGTCGGTGTCGGTATCAGCGGCGAAGCGGGCGATGGCGGCCAGGGACGTGGCTCCGCCGAGGACGGCGACCAGGCACAACGCGAGCAGGGAGCCCAGGCGGTAGCAGCGGCCTCGAACTCGGCGAGGATGGCACGCGAACGCGACCCCTGTTCGTGATCAAAGGCTTCGACCACCTTGATCATCAGGGGTCGCGTCTCTCGTTGCCGAACCGGGCGAATCGCCCCGCTGCCGGCGTCGGATGTGGCCGTGGATGTGAAGCGCCGGGCACCGAGAGATCATCAGCTTCACCTCTGGGCCGCAGCGCAATAGAAGGCAGCACGCCTCCACGTAGGTGACGTCCTCCTAACAGGCCACAACACGGCGCGAACGCTGCGTAGTTCGTAGGTATCTCTCTCGACGTGTCTGCAAGGTGGCCTCAGTTGACCTGCTTCCTCGGATGCGAAGATGCGCTCGGCGCTCGGCGCCCGGGTCTCGGTGGCGCCGTGGGTCCTGGGAAGTTCGTTGATCCCCAGGAATTGAGCTCAGCCTGTGCCGCCGCCCCAGACGTGCCTCACTTGCCTCACACGACTATCTGTCGACTACCAGGAAGTTCGCTTAACAACCCTAGATATGGGGTGCTCGGTGTTTCTTGCCCGGGCGCCCCGCCGCTGCTGTAGGTTCCGCGCTTCGGCGTCCAATTCCAGGCTGTCATGTCCAGCCGATGCCCAATTGGACAAGTCGCATGGAAGTGCTGGCCAGCGCGTTCACTCTTTCGGGCTATCTCGTGGTCGTCGCGGAGACAGCGGTCACGTCCTGGAGTCACCGTGGTCGTGGCGGTTGATGGGGGCTGCGGGAGGCGTGTCCGTGGGAAGTGTTGTTTCGACAGCAACGTTACGAGCGAGGCACGTAGGCGGGCGTGCGTTCGCGGAGTGTGCCTTCAGCGAGGCGTCGTTGAGCGACCTCTTCGAGGCGGCCCCCTGGCGCACGTTTCGCTGGCACCTGGGCCAGAGGCACTACTCGGGGTCCTTCTGGTCGGCGACAGAGCAGGCTCTGGTGATCTACGAGTCCCGGCTGGAACTGACGCGGTTGCTGTTCGCGGATTTCGACCCTGCTGTGTCCCGGATCGTCGCACAGCCGTTCCTGATGACCGCGTACGTCGATGGCGCGGTACGCAAGCACATCCCTGACTTCCTGCTTCGCACCACCAAGGGCCCGCTGGTCGTGGACGTCAAGCCGGCGCGCAGGGTGTCACGTCCGGACGTCGCCTTCACCTTCGACTGGAGCCGACTCGTCATCGAGTCGCGTGGCTGGGGCTACCAGGTGTGGAGCGAGCCGCCGGTGGCGCTGTTGGAGAACGTGCGTTTCCTGGCCGGCTACCGCCGGGCCTGGCTGTTCGACCCGATACTCCTGGACGTACTTCGGCTGGCCGATCTGAACGGCGCGACGCTGGCCGAGGCGTTCGGCTCGGTCCCGGCCTTCGATCCCGATGCGGTGCGCTCATCGGTGTTCCATCTGCTCTGGTCGGGGTGGTTGACCACGGATCTGGACCGTCCGCTGGGGTCGACGCACGTTCTGCGGCGGCGGCCGTGAACTCCGGGGCCGTGAGGCTGGGAGTCGGCACCCGGATGCTCTATGACGGCGAACTGGTGGAAGTCGTCGAGACCGCGGCGACGACGGCTGGCAACGAGGTCGTCCTGAAAGACAGACTCAGCCGGTTGCTGCGGGTATCGGTCAAGGAACTGCTGTTCTCCGACCGGGTGCAGTTCGTGCCCGATGAGCCGGGACCGTCCTCGGCCGACGACGTGGACCCGGCGGCCGTTGTGCTGTCCCAGCTGGGTCTTGAGAAACGACAGCAACTGCTGGACAGGGCTGAGCACGTCCGGGAGGTCCTCTACGGCTACCGGTCGGGCAGCCGTGAGCTGGCTGGCGAGGGTGAACCGCGTCCCGGCTACGATCCGGCGCTGCCGAAGATGGTCCGCTATCAGACCAAGGCCGACGAGCTCGGCGTCTCGGTACGCACCATCGGCCGCTGGGTGGCGGGGCTGGAGAGCGGCGGCGAAGCCGCCCTGGCGACCGCGGCGTTGAGGAAGAGCGTCCTGGATCGGTGTGATCCGCGCTGGGTGGAGACGGCGATCGAGGTGATGGTCGAGTACATCGACCAGGCCACGCCGATGCGCAAGACCGTGATCGACCGAACCCGGGCCAGGCTGGTCGCCCGTTTCGGAGAGGGCGCGGTGACGATGCCCTCGAAATCCAAGGCTTACGAGGCACTGGCACTGCTGGAGAAGCAGCATCCGACGTTCCGGTTGAGTACCAAGCGGAACAGGGACATCGCCAGCCGGCCACGGGAGGCTTACGGCAGACTGCGTGCGACCCGGCCAGGTGAGTACGTCCTGATGGACACCACCCGGCTGGACGTGTTCGCGCTGGATCCGCTGACGCTGCGGTGGGTGAACTGCGAACTGACGGTCGCGATGTGTTGGTACACGCGCTGCATCGTGGGGATGCGCCTGACGCCGGTCTCCACCAAGGCGGTGGACGCGGCTTCGGTCCTTTACCAGGCATACCGGCCGTTGCCGGTGCTGCCGAGCTGGCCGGCCGAGGCGGTCTGGCCCGAGCACGGAATCCCACGGTCGGTGCTGGTCGACCCGCGGGCAATCGAGGGGCCGATCGCGCGGGCCGCTGGGCCCGCATTGGCACCGGAGACGATCGTCATCGACCACGGGAAGATCTACGTCTCGGATCACCTGACCAGCGTCTGCGCGCGGATGGGGATCTCCATACAACCGGTCCGGCTTCGTACGGGCCGGGACAAGGGACCGATCGAGAGATTTTTTCGGACCCTGCGTCAGGACCTGCTCTACGGCTTGCCCGGCTACAAGGGCCCTGACATCTTCTCCCGCGGGGTGGATCCGGAGGGAGAGGCGTTCTTCTTCCTCGACGAGCTCGCCGACAAGATCCGGCAGTGGATCGCGGCGGTCTACCACCACAAGCCGCACCGCAGTCTCGTGGAGCCGGGGGTTCCCGGCCTGCGGTTGTCCCCGGCGCAGATGTTCGCACACGGCATGGCCAGGGCTGGCTATATCGAGGTGCCCCGGGATCCACATCTGGGCTTGGAGTTCCTGGAGACCTCCTGGAGGACGATCCAGCCCTACGGGGTGGAGATCGAAGGGTGCCGCTACGACGGCGCGGGGCTGCCCAAGGACGGGCGGCCGAGTCCCTACCCGAATGGGCTGTGGCCGTTCCAGGTCAACCCGGACGACATCACCCGTGTCTACTTCCGGGACCAGGACCGGCACTGGCGCGTCCTGCGCTGGGAGCACGCCCCGGTTCTGAGCATGCCGATGAGCAGGGACGCACTGCGATATGGACGCGGACTGGCCGCGAAGCAGTACCGGCACCCCAACGACCGTCTGGTGACG
Organism: Streptomyces sp. NBC_00654; assembly: GCF_026341775.1. Taxonomy (NCBI): domain Bacteria; kingdom Bacillati; phylum Actinomycetota; class Actinomycetes; order Kitasatosporales; family Streptomycetaceae; genus Streptomyces; species Streptomyces sp. NBC_00654. The sequence continues at coordinate 101,546 of NZ_JAPEOB010000005.1, forward strand.
GCCGACTTGTTCGAGCGGTGGAATCTGGGCTTCGGCCAGACGCTGGCCGAGCGGCGGATGGCGTTGCGCATGGCCCGCGATCAGGCGGCGTTCGTAATCGACATCGAGGACGACAAGCCCGTGGCCGAGGATTTAGGACCGCCCGCGCAGGAGATCGGCGATGACGACGCGGCCGACTTCGAGGACTTCGACGGCGGCACCGACCTCGACGAGGACGCCTTCTACGCCGACGCCCTGGAAGACCTGTGACCACGGCGGAGGCTAGCCCGGAGGCATCGGAGGATCCGGCGTGGCGCGCGTTGCCCCTGGACAACCTGACGCTCACCAGGAAGGAAGGCTTCGCGGCGTTCGCCGAGGCGAAAGAGACACCCGCTCCGCCCATACTCACCATGGCGGACCTCAAGACGCTCGATCCGCAGGCGCTCGACCACTACAACGATGACCGCCGCAGGTTCCTCGCCAACCTGCGGCCGATCAAGACTATGCAGGCCCGGGAGCTCTCTGCGGACCTCACCGACATCTTCGATGCGGGGGTGCACCAGCCCAGCTGGCAGGCCAAGGGCATGGCCGCGATCGACGCGTTCCCCGGCTTGGGCAAGACCACCGTCGGTCTCTCGTTCGCCAAGAAGGTGCACAACACCCTGATCAGCAAGCACGGGCGGTTCACCGAGGCCGGGCACGAGCGCTGGCCCGTGATCCGGGTCGGCATGATGGGCGACACCAGGGTCAAGGACTTCAACTGGGCGATGCTGGAGTTCTTCGCCCACGCCGGGCGCAACAGCGGCAGCGCCAACTCGTTCCTGTCGCGCGCCCTGGACTGCGCTGTGTCCTGTCAGTCACGGCTCTTGCTGGTGGACGACCTGCAGTTCCTGCAGTTCCGCTCCCGCCGCGGGACCGAGCTGGCCAACCAGTTCAAGACGATCGCCAATGAGTTCCCGCTGATGATCCTGTTCATCGGCCACGACCTTGAGGGCAAAGGTCTCTACGACGATCCACAGCTCGCCCGGCGGATCACGCCGCTCGGACTCCAGGCATTCAGCATCGAACACGAGGTCGGGCGAGAGCAGTGGCGGCGCTTCCTGCTCTCCCTTGAGCAGCGTCTGGTCCTGGCCAACAAATACCCCGGGATGCTCGCCGATGACTTGTCCGACCAGCTCTACGCCCGCTGCAGCGGGCACATCGGCTCGCTCATGTCGCTGATCAGGCTCGGCTGCCTTCGCGCGATGCGCACCGAGCAGGAGCGCCTGACCAAGGACCTGCTCGCCCAGGTCAAGCTCGACTGGGCAGCCCAGCAGCAGCTGGCCGAGTGGGAGGCGTTCCTTGCCTCCGGAAAGGCGACCAGCAAACCGAACAAGGGCAGAAGGCGGCGTTGACGGCGATGCCCCGGACGCTGCCCATCCGGCTGCCCCCGCTCCCGGGCGAGGCCCTGAACTCGTGGCTGGGCGCCCTCATGCGCCGCAGCAACATCAGCCTGCGCGACCTGCTCATCGCCGCTGGATCGCCGTTCCCCACCCGAACCGACCACACACCGGACTACACCACCTACCTCACCCCCGAGGAAGCCGACCGGCTCGCCCACATCACCGGCACCGACACGAGGCTCCTGCACGCCATGACACTGCGCCGCTACGACGGCTACGCACTCGCGTTGCACGACACTCGCCGGGTGGTACGTCGTGTCAGACTCTGGGGCCGCAGCATCGGCTCCCGATACTGCCCGCGGTGCCTGGCCGAAGGCGCCGGCCGCTGGCCCCTCCGCTGGCGTCTGACCTGGTCGATCGCCTGCCCCCGGCACCAGGTGCTGCTCGCGCACGCCTGCCCGGTCTGCGGCCGATGGCCGCACCGCCGCCCCTCCAACAGCCACCAGGTCCGCCAGCACGAATGCTCGGCACGGGCCCGCGACGGGCGGACATGCCGAGCCGACCTGACGCAAAGCGAGGTCATTCCGTTGCCGTCGGACAGCCCAGTCCTTGACGCGCAGGAATGGATCAACGGCTTGCTGAGCCGGATCGAGGCCGGCGACGACGATCCCTGCCTGCATGACGCCTTCACCGATGTCACCGCTATCGCCGCCCGCAGTCTCCTGCGAGCCGAGCCGGGCGACTTCACCGACTGCGGTCCGCAGATCGAGCGGGCACGCCAACTCCACGGGAACAGTGCCCTCTACGCGCCGGTCGACGCGGCTGTGATCGCTGGCCCCTTCAGCGTGGCGGTCGGGATTGTCCGTGGCCCTCTCGCTGAGGCCGCCTTCACTGCCATACGCACCCTGGTCGACCGCGAGGTCGCGGTCATGCCGAAGGGACCGACAGAGCAGATACGCCGCGGCATCACACGGCTGGCCTCTGCCGATCTGGAACAGCAGTTCTGGCGAGCCGCCGACCCCCACCTGGCCATAGGTCCCCGGCTTCGCTACCGCACCTGCACCGCCCGGCCCCGTGTCCCGCAGCACCGCGACCACACGGTCATCATGCGGACGCACTCGCTGCCACAGTTGCTCTGGCTGGACTGGGCTCTGCTTCTGTTCCCCCCGCAAACCAATCTCGCCGGCCGCTACAACTACCACTTCTGGCGCGCCGCCCTGTCCGCCGCCGTCATGCTCCCCGGCTGGTGGCAGCAGCGCTACGACCTCGCGACCTCGCTCCTGCACGGCAATCGGCCGATTCCCTTGGGACAATTCCTCCCCAAAATCGCCCCGGCCGGCACCGGTCTGCCCACCGCGATCTGTCTTCTCGCCGAGTATCTCGACCAACACCCAGCACCCATCGACTACGCCCGTCGGCGGAAGTTGAAGGGCAGCGACCTGCTGCCCGAGGCCATCTGGATCGACATTCGCCACCGGACCGGCGCCCCGCCTGACGACCAGTACCGACTCACAGCGGTACGCCGATACCTCTACCAGCGCCTGACCGGCTCTGACCTCTACTCGCCCTCTGGTTCCCTGAACCTGGACTCCACCGACAAGACCCGGAACCTGCCGGTCATCATGACGCCGTCGCTCCTGGAGGCTCTGGAAGAGCACGCCGCGCACTACCTGGCCTCGCACGGCATCGATGAGCCCGTCACCTGGTCACCGCCTTTGGCGCTGGTCGACCACCTCGACCTACCAGGCCGAGGCATGCGCCTGCCCGATACCGAGCACGCATCCAAGCTGATCAGAAGCCGCCTGCCACCGTCCGCCGCCGCCAGTGCGCTCGGCACCAGCCTTGAGCACCTCAGGATCGCCTTCGAACCCCGGAACCCAACGCCGGGGCCCTGGCCGCGGCATCGACCAGATCGCTGCGAAAGAGTTGAAGAACCCGTGCCCGAGGACACCCGTGCCACCTCCGACACCGTCGAGGACGAGCATTGTGCGGCCCTGATCGACCGAGTGCGTTCGGACGAAGCCCGTGCCAGGCCGTCGGACAGGACCACGGCCAAACGGACTCCAGCCCAGGTGTTGCGCGAGACGAGAAAGCGCGACAGCGAGATCAAACGAGGCCGCGTACTCAAGGCCCTCGACGAGATGGTCGCAGCCGGAGAGAAGATCACCTTCCTCGGACTCGCTCGAACTGCGCGGGTCTCGAACTGGCTGGTATACGCCGAGGGACTACGCGAGCGCATCGAGGAGGCGATCGAGAAACAAGGCAGGGCCGTTCGCGAAGTGGAGGCAGGCTCAGGCACCTCAGCCGAATCGCTGAGGGCCGACCTGGAATTCGCCACAGCCGAACTCAGAACCTTGCGCGCGGAGCGCGACCGACTCAAGGCGGACATGACCCGGCTGCAGGAGGCGTTGAAGGAGACCAAAGAGAAACTGGAGGCCGCGCTGAAGGAGTGTGCCCTGGAGTCCTAACTCAGACACCAGACGAGTAGCAGACGCGCTCAGACGGGAGGCGGTACCGTCATGCGATTGCCCACTCCCGACCAGAAGGCGACCGCATGACGACCTGGTCCTACGACCCCCGGTTCCCCTGGGACGAGCACGACGAAGCCCTCCGGACCAGCTACCGCGACGAGCTACAGGGACTGATAGCCCAGTTCGCCCGGGGAGAGATCGATTACGCAGACCGCGAGTTGCGGGTCTCGTCTCAGCTCACGCGGACGAATTTGCGCCGGTACACCGACCCCGACCCGCCGACGAACCGCCTCTACGTCGCAGGCTTCCACGGTGGACACGGGTGGTACGTGAAGGCAGGGAAGGCCGCCCCCGGCGTCTGGGAGAACCGGGTCAAGCAACACCGCAGGATCGCCCGCGTTCACGGCTACGTCGCAACAGGACTGTGGGTGTCGCCGTGGCTGGAGCCCTCCTAGGTCAGCGGAGGCGAGACCCAGCTACTCAACTCGCTCTACTCAGAGTGCATGCGCATCGCCCACAGCCACGCCATACCTGAGGAGGACCGGCACGACTCCCGACGCGACGGCGAGTACTTCATCGGCATGCACTTCGACGAGGCCGAGCCCGTCGCCGAGAACGTCATCCGAATCCTTGCGGAACACCCGGTGTAGAACAACTGGAGGCTACCGGCGGGTTACTTGCTGCCTGATGTCTGAGCTAGAACTCCGGGGCCGAGAACAGCCGCTCGCTTCCAAGACACCGTCCGGGGGAAGCGACACGACCCGGAACGATCAAGGTGACACGGCGCGCGGACTCAGCGGAACGCACAGCTCACGGACTCGCCATATGACATCGGAACGCGGAACCTACACGCGAGGTGTCCGAGGTGTATGTCGGCCTCCTCCAGCCGGTCCCCGGTCCTGAAGGTCGTCGATCTGCTTGCGGAGATCCTCGGGTTGGGCTTGGGCAGCCTGTTCCATGAGGCAGGATGCGCTCATGATAATTCGGGGGCGTGCCGGGGGAGTCACGGCGATGGTGCTCAGCGTTGCGGTGTGCGTGGGGGGCTTGTTGTGGACGGTGTTAGCGCTGCCGGGGGTGAAAGGAGGGGCCGACCAGGGATCGGTGCTGGCCCTCCTGCCCAGCGTGGTGGGTACGGTCCTCGGGGGATGGGGGACGTGGGCGGGCCTCCGGGCCCTTCGGGACCAGAGCACGGCCTCGGTGATCGCGGAGGAATTCGCCAGACTGGTGGCGCGGGTGGAGGGCGCGCAGTACCGGCAGTTGCTGGGCAGTGGCCTGGCAGTGCCGAACGGGCGGATCGACCTCACGTTCACGGCCACGACCACAGGGATGAGCAGTTCGCGCGCCGACGGAACTCTGGAGGCAATCGCCAACTACTACCAGGGCCTGCAGCCTGGGCGGATGGTCATCACCGGCACACCGTCCGAGGGCCGGGACAGACAGATTGGCGGTGACGCGGGAACAGGCAAAACCGTGCTCGCCCTGGCCCTGATCCTGGGCTTGGCCGACAAGAAACGTTCCCCGCAGGAGCCGGTGCCGGTACGTCTGACAGCGGCATCCTGGCCCGGCAGCGACATACGTGACTGGTTACGGACACACCTGACCGACGTCTACCGTCTTCCCCGCCGCGAAGCCGCCCGCCTGGTGGACGCCAATCTCGTTCTGCCGGTCATCGACGGTCTGGACGAAATGGACCCGGGCACGGCCCCCGGCTACACCTCACGCGCCGCCGCCCTCCTCCGCCGTATCGAACAGTTCGAGCACGGTGGCGCACACTGCCCAGTCGTCGTGACCTGCCGGCACGCCCACTATCAGGCCCTGGTGGCGGCAGGAACAGAACCCCGCATCGTGGCACACATTGCCGTGGCCCGCGTCGATGCCTCCCGTGCTCGCAGCTACCTGTCGCAACGCGTCGCCGGTACGGAGCAGAGCCGGGCCCGCTGGCGGCCGGTCCTCTCCGCCCTGGAAACGGTGGCAGCGGGTCCGGCCGGCACCGTTCAGCCGGAACACACCTTGCTGGCCGAAGCGCTGGATACGCCCTGGCGACTGACCCTGGCCGCCACCGTCTTCGAGGAGCGGACCGCCGATGGGCGATACCTGCGTGACCCCGCCGATCTCCTCGTGCTGGCTACCGACGGGCTTCTTTACGAGTACCTTTTGGACCAGTACATCGGTGCCGCGGTGGCCGCCCCCCACCGGGGCTCGGACGACATCTCCCATCCGTCGGCCACCGATGCCCGTCCGCAACTGGATGCCGACGCCACCTGGCGCCGCCTGGCATTCCTCGCCCGCTACCTCAATGACAACAGCGGCCCTGGAGACAGCTCGCACCGCCGCGTCGCAGGGCGTGCGCTGAGCAGCACCGACCTGGTCCTCCACGAACTGTGGCCCCTGGGCGGGAAGTATTGGACACGGTGGACCGAACGCCTTCTAGCCGCAGTGGCGCCACTTCCCCTGCTTGGTCTTGGCTTGCTGCTGGAACCGGATTACTTTCCCGGCGGGATAGTAATCTGGGGGCTACTTTACTGCGTGACGGTGCTCTACCGCCCAGCATGGCCGAAGCCACGGCGGATCGACCTGGGCCGTCTTCGTACCCCTGACGGCCGGCGTGCTCTCATGCTGGGTTTTACGACCGGCTTCCCGATCGGCTTTCTGAGCATCTTCGGCCTCGGCTATGGGACGAGTGACGAGTCGCTTCAGGTAAGCGTTGCGCTCGGCCTGGTTGGCGGCTTCCTACTCGGTCTCGTAGTCGGTCTCGCACGGGGACTCATGATCAAGCAGGAGAGTGTGGGACTCCTTCCACGTCACCTCATCCGCATGGACTTCACCGCTGCGGTTGTTTTCGGGCCTGTGATGGTGACCGGGGCCTTACTCGTGAGCCAATTCGCATCCGATCTCACGTTCAGGATCCTCGTGCCCAATGTTAGCCTTGATGCACAATATATGGTGGAATTCGTCTACTCGCTGACGGTCGGCGTCTTCGTGTTTTATATCCCCGCTGCGGGTGGCCCGGCGGCTCTGCGGTATTTCTCGCTACTCCTGCACACGCGCAGAAATCTGCCGTGGCGGCTGGGACGATTCCTCGATGACTGCTACGAACTCGGTATCCTGCGCGTGTCTGGGACGGCATGGCAGTTCCGCCATCGTGAACTCCAGGACCACCTCGCCACCCACCCCGCGCCACCACCCCGCTCATGAAGAAGCATTCCGATGTGGGACTGGCGTGGGTTCGCTGGCAAATCAAACCCAGTCAAAGACCCCCAAACCACCCTCTAACGGATGCCAGCAAAGACTTTGCAGGTCTCTTCTGACGGCGGAGGCTCTCGCATCTCGATGGAACGAGGGCCTCCGCCCTGCCTGTCTACTCGGCGGCCGTGGTAACCGTGGTGGCCTTCTTCGGCCGGCCGGGGCCGCGCTTGCGGGCGATCAGGCCAAGCTCGGTGAACGTCTCCTCGGACGCGATGGGCAGCCCAGCATGCGGTGTGGGAGCAACAGCTCACCGCTGCCGGGGCCGGGTTGGACGAGACCCCGGCCAAGTGCATGGAGTCCATCCGCTGGCAGGTGCTGCGGGCCGGCACTCCGCTGCGGCTGATGGCGCAGAACCGGGAGGTCGGGCCGATTCCCATCGCGGCGGCGCACGCGACGACCGGGCTGCACCAACTGCTCGGTGTGATCGCTGCGAGCCAACTGTCCTGATCGAGGAGTGCTGGCGCGAGATCAGCACGGGCCTCGCCAATCATGCCATTCCGGTATGGCACTTCGTCCTCCACGCCGACCAGGGCACCCTCCCTGAGCGCATCGCGGGCGACACTGTTCTTGGCCCCAACTCCCCGTTCCGTCTCAAATACCTTGAGCCCTATGCCGAGGCGGCTCGCACGTGGCTACACGGTGAGGCCGAGGTCATCGACACCACCCACCTCACGCCCGCACAGGCAGCCCTGCGGATCGCAGAGGCCGTCAAGAGTTGAGGCCCGCCCGCCGCGCGAAACAGGCCCGCCGAGGATTGGACACGGTTCTGCGGAACGCGTTCGGAGGACACGAGCGCGGAATGCCGAAGCCCTGCAGGTCACGGCGATGCCGTTGGGCACCGAAACACGGAACCTACAGCTGCGGGGGAAGGGGCCGACGACCGATCCGACAACTTCGATCCCGACAACTGGCTTGCCTAATGAAGGGCGTGGAGATCGCCGTGGGTCTCCACCCACTCCAGCGGTGGCAGGCCTTCGGCCTGTCGGACGAGGTCGCGGACGAACTCCTCATCGCCCGGGAGTAGACGGGGCCGTGCTCCGGCCAGGTGCCGGTCGGCCTTGGCCACGGACGGGCCGCTGCCCGGGGGAGCGGGCCGTGGGGGAGCGGACTGGTGGATACGGCGGGTCAGTGCGCCGATCCGTTGGAAGATCGCCCTCTCCCGCTCCGGTGCCAGGACCGTGCCGTGCAGCGGGCGGCCCGGCACCGCGGTGAGAACCACCGTCCGCAGCGTCTCGTCGGCGGCGACCAGCCGTGGCGCCGCCGCTCCCAGCGAGGTTGCCCACGTCCGTAGCCCTCGCACTTCCCTGCCGTGGAATCGCTCGTTCTGATGGACCTTCACGTACCAGGTGCCGCTCTGGACTCCGTGGACCCGCCATACGCGACTCTCCTCACGTGCCCATGAGGTATCCGTCCACTGCGTGATCCGGCCGACCGCGCGCTCCGCGAACTCCACGACCGCCTCGTCGGGACGGGCGCCGGACGTCTGGGCGCCGGTCATGTCCGGTACGACCCGCAGCCGGTCGGCGCCGGGGTCGAAGGCGATGGTGTCGCCGGGCGGTTGGAAGTGCACGGCGAGGCGCGCGCCGGCGGCGTAGGCGTCCAGGCCGGCACGGCAGTACGCCACCATCCGGACGGGCAACGCGTGAACGGGGAACCAGTCCATCGCGTCGCAGACGTCCGGCTCCGCGATCCCTGGCTCGCCCTTCCACCGCCGGACCTCGAAAAGGTACCCCGACCGCGAGTCACCCTTGGGGCTGCGGTGGTGCACGGTCACGGCGGCCCGCACGTCGGCCGGGTCGATGACGACACCGGTCTCCTCCCTGGCCTCGCGGATCAGGGCGGTGACCACGTCCTCGTGCGGACCGTCCAGATGCCCAGACGGCAGGTGCCACAGGCCAGCCGCGTACACCTTCCCGGCCCGACGCGACAGCAGGACCTCAGGACCATCGCCAGTTTCCCGGCGCAGGATCAGGTGGACGTCCACCGGCTCGGCATGCCGCTCGCCCCCGCTCACCGGGCGCTTCCCGGGCGGCGGGCGAGGAGCACCCGGAACTCGGCCTGCTCCACGAGCGGCCCCTCCTGGTCGGCGATCCCGGTGAGCAGGGCGTGGGCGTCCGCCTCGAACGCGTCATGCCGGGCGCTGTCGGGGAACAGGCCCGCGTTCGCGAACGACGTGGTGCGCAGGTATCCGAGAACGCCGCGGGGTGTCCACGTGCGGGCGACCGGGAACCGGTGCTCGGCGACGTCGCTCCAGACGGATGCGGCGAGGTCGTCCTCGTAGGAGCGGGCGGGAGCGGTGTAGGCGGTGCCGGTCCCCGCGCGGCGGGCGGCCCCCAGGTGGCGCTGGATCAGCTCGCGCAGCTGCCGGGTCCATCCGGCGTCGTGGGTCCAGAGGCTCCCGTCGCCCATGATCGCCACGGTGGCGTGCGGGGCGGCGACACGGTCCGCCATCGCGAGGGCCCCGGGCCCGTCCATCCAGTGATAGGACCGGCAGAAGGTGACCAGATCCGGCGCCGGAACAGCCATTCCGGGCGCAGGGGCGTAGGCGTGTGCGGAGCCGTGGACGAGGGTCAGGGTGCAGCCGCCGAGCAGCGGCCCGAGAGCGCGGCGGGCGTTGACCAGCATGGCCCGGTTGACGTCGACCGCCTCGACGTGGGCGAGGTGAGGGACCGCGGCCAGCAGGGCGCGCGGCACCTGTCCGGTGCCGGTGCCCAGATCCAGCAGCGCTGGTCCCGTGCGCCCGGCCAGGGTGCCGGCCAGCAGGTGCACGGCGGGGTCCGGAAGGCCGGGCCGGTGCCGGGCGTAGTGCTCGGCAGCGGTCGAGAACAACGCTTCCTGCTCGGGCCGGACATCGGGTTCGGAACGGGTCACGAGAACGCTCCTTCCTCAACGGGGCCCGGGGCGGACAGTGGCCAGGCCAGGTCCCCGTTCACCGACGACACCCGCTGGCCGCCGTCCTCGGTGAAGTCCAGCCGGTAGCGGTCCGGGGAGCCTGCGGCCCGCCACCGGTCGGCGAGGTCGTGCAGCTCCGCCCAGATGTCGCGCGGGCCGTGAGCCGCGACGTGCCAGCCCTGCTCGCCCGGTGCGGCGCGCAACCATGACCCGCAGCCCGGCGCGCCGAGGGCCAGGTACTCGGCCCCGAAGTCCCGCACCAGGCCGCCTCCGAGGAGATGATCGGCTGCCAGCCAGAAGCCGCGGTCGGTGCCCGACGGCAGTTCCCGCGCGCTCACGTACGCCCGCGTGCCGAGCTCGGTCGCGATGCGATGACGGAAGTCCTCGGTGAGCCAGATCCGGTCCACGCCGTGCCCGGCGCGGTGTGCGAACTCCACCGCCCGCAACTCGCTTCTCAAGAAGCCGTCGGCTGTGCGCTCGACGACGGCGAGCGCCGGCCACGACGGCGAAGCGGTCGTCACATGCACCAACAAACGGCCTCCCGGGGCCAGTTGCCCGGCCAGGGCGGAGGGCACCTGTCGTACCGCGTACGACAGGAAGATCCGGTCGAACGGTCCGCGGCCCGGACAGCCCTCCCCTCCCGCCCCGCACACCAGATGCGGATGGAACCCGAGATCAGCCAGACGCGCGGCCGACGACTCGACAAGATGCCGGTCCCGGTCGAGAGAGACCACCTCCTCATCGCCGCAGACATGGCAGGCCACCGCCGCGGTGAAGCCCGCCCCAGTCCCGACGTCCAGCACCCGCTGTCCCCGGCGCAGATCCAGCTCCTGCAGCAGCTCGGCGGTCATGCCCGTCACCGACGACATCGAGGAGATCACCCCACCCGACCGTGCCCCGCGCGCCCGACCGAGCAACGGCTCCCCGTCGTGCTGCACCAGCACACTGCCACCCCCGTACAGCAGAGCGAGGAGCTCCATCCGGTCGGACGGCGCGCCCCAGTCCAGCAAGTCCCACCGCGGCGGCTCTTCCCCCGGAGCGCTGCGCCGGACGTATGCCTGCGGGATCAGGACCTCGCGGCGGATAGCCAGCAGCGCCTCGCGAACGGCCCCCGGCCCGAGCTGGCCGGCCGTCTCCAGCCGGGCGACCATCGCCTCCCGCGCCGCGACCGGATCCGCCGCACCGGGCGCATCGCACCGTTCCCCACCGACGGAAGCAGTCGTGTCCGTGGCCGTCATCGTGTCCATCCCATGTCCGAGTACGGGCGGCCGTCGAGGATGGCCCCGATGGCCTGCCGGGTGTACGGCACGGTGTTGTCCGGCAGATCCTTCGGGTCGAACCACCGCCATTCCACGCACCGGTCGGGCTCCAGCACCTGCGGCACACCGGACCAGATCCAGGGCCGGAAGAACAGCTGGATCCTCGGCCTCGCCGAGGGCGAGTCCTGACTGTGGACCAGGTGGACGAGTTCGATCCCTTCGGGATCGAGGATCAGACCCGCCTCCTCCTTTGCCTCGCGAATCAGGCAACTGACAGCGTCCTCCCGCTCACAGTGACCCGCCAGGGCGTGGTAGAGGTGCCCGGCGTATGCGGAGTCGGGGTGCCGCAGGCCCAGAAGGACCCGGCCGTCGGCGTCCTGGAGGTAGAGGTGGACCCCTACGACGTGGAGCTCGGTTCCTGCCGGGGACCGGTCGGCCGACGGACGGGACGCCTTGGGCGGGGTGGAGGCCGGGGGGTGCTGGGCGGCGTGCCGGCGGAGCAGGTCTCCGAGGCCGGGGGACTGGGGCAGACGGTCGAGCATCTCCAGGGTGCACCAGTGCAGCAGGACCCCTTCTCGCAGCCCGGCGGTGTCCGGGTGGCCCTCCCACACGGCCGTGAAAATCTGGACAGGAACACTCAGCCCGTCGACGCTCGTGGTCTCCTCCACGGCGTACGGCTCCAGACCGGTGACCTTGAGCCCCGGGGCTTCCTCGCCGAGCTCTCGCAGCAGTGTCGCCTCCAGGGAGGCGTCGCCGGGGGCCCGGCCGCCGCCGAGGAGAGCGAACACGCCGGGCTCCCAGATCCCCTCCCGCTGGTCGCGCAGATGCAGCAGGTAGCGGCCGCCCGAGTCGTGGATGATCACGGAGGCGTTGACCGGTTCCGGGGCGGCGCTCAGGTCGGCGGCGAGGAGCTTCTCCCGCAGTCCGGGGGAGGTGATCTGGTCGAGCGGCAGCCAGACGGCAGCGGAGACCTCCTCGGTTTGCAGGGCCGCTTCGACGGAGGGGGGAACGAGGTGGAAGACGAACCGGAAGTCGTAGTGATGGTGGGCCGGTTCGCCCTTGGCCGGGTTGGCGTCGATGGGGTGTATATCGATGTCGGCGGGCTCGTGGCAGAACGCGGCACTCTGGCGGAGCAGCCCCGGGGGGATGCCCGTCTCCTCGTGAACCTCACGCACGGCGGTGGCCATGAGCGTCATATCGTCAGGCTCGCCATGGCCTCCGGGTGCAAGCAGTAGCCCTCCGGAGGCGTTGTGCCGCACGTGCAGGGCCCGTCCGGCGTGATCGATCACGACGGCGCTGCACGTGATGTGCCAGGGCAGTGTCGCCCGCGACGTCGGGTCGGACGGGGCATCGAGACCCGCCAGCAGCGGTGCCAGGGCCCGGTGCTCACCAGGGTGGCGGGCCAGGTAGGCGGTGACGAGTTCACGGATGTGCGATCGAGAGGGGGGCATGGGAGGCACCTTTCATGGGGTGGATGAGGAAGATCCGGCTCCGGCGGGCGGGATCTGTGTCACGACTCCTGGTTCCGTGGCGAAGGCCGGCACGGGGGAGGGGTGCAGGCCACGCACGGGGGAGCGCCAAAGGATCACCAAGGGGGCGCAGAGCAGGAAGGTGATCACGCCGAGGGCGGACCGTAGCCCGAGGAGGGTGCCGAGTACACCGGCGAGGAATGCGGCAACAGGGCGCAGACCGGAGGCGAGCCACGCACCGGTGGCCTGGGCGCGGCCCTGCAGATGTGCGGGACACAGCTCTTGTCGCACGCTGCGCTGCAGTCCGCCGTGGGCAACGGCCGCCCCGGTCTGGATCAGTAGACAGGCACCGATGACGGCCTGGCCAGCGGTCCCAGGGCCGACGAGGACCAGCGGGATCTGGGCCAGAGGATTGATGGTCAGAGCGGTGAGCATGACGGGGCCGGCTCCCCAGCGCCGCTCCCATCTTCGCCACAGCAGGGCGCCGAGGAACCCGCCGATCCCGCCTGCGCCCATGACGATGCCCAGCGCCGTGGGACTCCAGGACAGTTCACGCAAAAGGTAGAGGGACCAGAGTGCCGAACTGGCAGCCAGGGCGAACGACGTGGTGGCGTTCGACAGGACGATGGACCGCACCACGGGAGTCTGCAGGGTGTAGTCGAGGCCTTCGCGGATCTCCGTCCAGTGGCTGCTGCCCGCTGGCCGGGGTGCCGGCTTCGGCTCACGGTGGCGGATGGTCAGCAGACAGAAGGCACAGACCAGATACGAGAGAGCGTCCACGGCGATCGCCCGGGCGGCGCCCAGCACGGTGACCAGCAGCCCGCCGAGGTTGTTCCCGGCGAGGTCGGCCAACGAGTTCGTCGCGCCGAGCTTGGCATTGCCCTCCTTGAGCTGCTCCCCACGCAGCAGCGTCGGGAGGTAGCTGATCGAGGCGTTGCTCCCGACCACCTGAAACGCGGAGACGAGGAAGGCCACCGCGTACAGCTGGCCCAGGGTGACCTGTCCGGCGAACTGGGCCAGGGGGATGCTGGCCAGGGTGAGCGCGCACAGGACGTCGCACGTGATGATGATGGGCCGCTTGCGGTAGCGGTCGGCGAGGACGCCGGCGTGGAGGGACAGCAGCAGCGCGGGCAGTTTGCCCGCGACGGCGATCAGCGCCACGTGCATGGTCGAGGCGTGCAGGTCCACCACAGCGATCACCGAGATGCCGATCGTCGTGATGCCGTAACCCGCGACGGTCACAGCCTGGCCGCCCCAGTAGAGCCGGAAGTCCCCATGCCGCCACAGACTCGGCTCCGCCGCGGGCCATCCTTCAGCTCCTTCCGCCCGCGGGCGGGCACTGTCCCTCCTGCTCACGAGGAAGCCGTTCCTTCTGCCGCCGCCTTCGTACCGGCAACTCCGGTGCCCGATCCTGTCTGGCCCGGAACTGAAGGCGACGGGGCACGGAACTGGGCGGCCTGCAGCTCGTAGGCGTCGCGGAAGGCTCCGGTGCCGGTGGTCGGGTCCATCAGATCGGCGAAGGTGCCGTGTTCGGCGACGCGGCCTTCGTCCAGGACGTAGATGTAGTCGGCGTCGCGGACGCTGTGCAGGCGGTGGGTGATCAGGATGGTGGTCTGTCCCTCGCCGGACAGCCGGTGGATCTGGTCGAAGACCCGCTGCTCCGCGGCGGGATCCAGTGCGCTGGTCGGCTCGTCGACGATCAGAACCTGGCCCATGCGGTGACGGGCCCGGGCCAGTCCCACCGTCTGCCACATCCCGCCAGAGATCTCGTGCCCGCCCTTGTACCCGCGCGCGAGGAGGGTGTCCAGCCCCCAGGGCAGGGAGGCGATGACCTTGTCGGCCCCGGCGTACGCGGCGGCCGGGGCGAGGGCTGCGTCGTCCATCGGCGCTACGGGGCGTCCGGCCCCGATGTTCACCCGGGCGGTGAACGGCCACCGGTAGAAGTCCTGGGCGACCATCGCCACCCGGTCGAAGACCTGGGCGCGATCAGCGTCGGAGGTGGCTACGCCGCCCCACAGAACGTGCCCGCTGTCGGGGATCCGCAGCCCGCACAGCAGCTTCACCAGGGTCGACTTGCCGCTTCCATTGTGGCCGACTAGGGCGCGTATCGAGTCGTGATCAATTTGCGGGAAGCGCCCTCGCGGCGGGGCCTGGACCGGTAGTTCTTCTTGTGTGACGCGAGTGCAACTGACTGACAGGGAATGGGAGTTCATCGAGCTGTACCTGCCGATCGGCGAGTACGGCCCCTACCCCGAGCGGCTGCGGCAGCAGTTCGAGGGCGTGATCTGGCGGTTCAAGACCGGCGGGCAGTGGCGGGAGATGCCGCAGGAGTTCGGCGCCTGGTCCACTGTGCACAACCGCTTCCGGCAGTGGCGTGACGCGGGCGTCTTCGAGGCCCTGCTGGAGGGCCTGATCGCGGAAGCAGCGAAGCGGGGTGAGGTGGACCTGTCCCTGGTCAGTGTCGACTCCACCACCGCGCGTGCTCACCACGACGCCGCCGGGATGCACCTGGACCAAGACGTCCTCACCGCCCTGGAGAAGGCCGCGGCTGAGGAGGAGAAGGCCAGGTCAAAAGGGGCGGCTCCGAAGAACAAAACGGGCAGGATGCCGAAGCAGATCCCGGGCGGGAGGAGCGGCGACGTGTCCGGCGCCGACGCAGACTCCGCCTGAAGGCCGCCCTCCTGGGACGTTCCAGGGGCGGGCAGACCAGCAAGGTCCACCTCGCCGCCGACCGCAAGTGCCGCCCGCTGGCGTTCGTCCTGACCGCGGGCCAGGCCGCGGACAGCCCCCAGTTCATCCCCGTGCTGAAGAAGATCCGCGTCCGTCTGCCGGTCGGCCGCCCACGCACCCGCCCGGACGCGGTCGCCGGGGACAAGGCCTACTCGTCCCGCGGCAACCGGGCCAACCTGCGCAAACGCCACATCAAGGCAGTCATCCCCGAGAAGAAGGACCAGGCCGCCAACCGGAAGAAGAAGGGCTCCGGGGGCGGCCGGCCCGTCAGCCACGACGCCGACCTGTACAAGGAGAGGAACACCGTCGAGCGTCTGATCAACAAGCTCAAGGCCTGGCGAGGCATCGCCACCCGGTACGACAAGACCCCGGACAGCTACCTCGCCGGCCTCCACCTGCGCGCCTCGATGATCTGGCTCAAAGACCTCACGAGAACCACCCCTTGATCACGACTCGATACGCGCCCTAGGGCCACCGTCTTCCCACGAGGAACGACGAGGTCGACCTCGTCCAGCGAGGGAGTGTCGGAACCGGGGTAGGTGAAGGTGACCTTCTCGAAACGGATCTCCTCGACCGTCTCCGGAAGATCCCGCCCGCCGGTAGGGATGGCGCGCCGTGCCGCCTCCTCACACAGGGTCTCCAGGTCGGCAACGAACAGGGCCTCGCCCTGCACGTCGGTGACGCGCCCCACGAGACCGGTAATGCTCGCTGCCCCGGTGCGGATCGCGAACACGGCTGTCCCGGCGACCGCGAGCGCCATCTGCCCCTGCCACAGCAGCAGTCCCAGCGCGGCGTAGGTCATCAGCGTCGCCAGCCCCGCCGCGGCGTCGGCGCCCAGAGTGATGCGCACCCCGATCTTCGCCAGCCGAGTCTGCTCCCGCTCACTGGTGAGGGCCATGCCCCGGAAGTGCTTGAGCAGGAACGGCCCGACATCGTGGACACGGATCTCCCCGGCCGCCTGCTCGTCGACCAGCAAGCGGCTGATCAGCTGGGAGGCGCGTACGTGCTGAATGAACCGGTGATAGCTCGTATACCGGTGGCGGGTCGTCGTCAGGGCGCTCCACGCCCGGGGTGCCGCCATCGCGATCAGCAGCGGCAAAAGCGCCCAGTGCAGCACGGTCAGCACGCCGGCCGCCGCGATCAGGGAGATCGCCGCGGTGACCACCGCTGCGCAGTACCCCAGCATCCTCCGCGCCGAATCGGCACCGTACTGCGCGGAGTCCATCAGCCGGTGGAAGTCGTCGTCCTCCACCGCCTCCAGTTCCACCCGCGCCACCAGGGCCAAGTACCGCTTTGTCGCGACCCGCTGGGTCTTCGGCTCCAGGATCCCGATGGCGGCCCCCGACACCGAGGTGAGCACCGACCCGATGACCGCGAGCAGCCCCACCACGACCATCGACGGCAGCGCCGAGCGCAGCCGCTCCTCCATGGCCCCTTCGGAGAGGAGCTCGACCAGCAAGGCGTTCACCACGACCAGGGTGGCCGCTTGCGCGACACCCCGCCCGACCTCGCTGAACGCCACCGTGTACAGCGCCCGCCGATCAGCCTGATGCGCGAGCCGGACCGCCACGGTGATCTGCCGGGGCAGGGAGAGCGCCATCGCCTTCAGGCTCAGCTTCAGCCAGGCGTAGTGGTGCTGGCTCCAGCCCGCGTCGTAGGCGAGCTCGCCGCCGAACAACAGCTTCTCGGAGGCTGACAGGTGCGCCTCGTCCGATGCGTCCGCGCCATCCTCGGGTGAGTCCTTCATGCACTCACCACCGCTGGAGCGAGACTTTGAAGATCCGGCAGCGTTCGTCGGACGAGCTGCCGGAACGAGGGCACGCAGGCGATGACCGCGTCGCGATCGCGAGCCTTTTGCCCGCGCGGGATGGTCCTGCGGCGTGAGCCGGTAGGCGTCAACGTCGCCCCTTTCGTGAGGTGTTGGGGATTGCCCGGTCCAACGAGAACGGACAGAGTTCGAGCACACGCCTTTCAGCCGAACCTCGAACCCCTGTTCTCCGGGGCCGACGGGCGGTGTGTGATCCACGGCCCCGCCCACCGACCGGAAGGGCCGGCCGCGATCTTGGCCGAAAAGAGCGATCTGTTGTTCCCTGCGGGCAGCGCGGGGCGATTCGAGAGAGGAAGCGGTGGCGGAGGGCTCTTGCAGCAGAGGCTGGTGGCGTCGCCCGGAATGAGGGCGGCGGCGGGCTGGCACATCTGTCCGGACGGAGCCGGCATCCGCTCGGCGTGGTCCTGCGCGGCACCCAGAAGTCACGCACCCCGACAGGCAACGCAGCCCGTGGGGTGGGTACTTGCAGTGAGAGCCGATGCTCCGGGCTTGCGTGACGGCACGGACCCGCCGCCCCGCCCGAGCCCCTGCCCGGCTTGTAGAGTGCGACCTTCCCTGTACGCCAGGAACACCTGCTGGAGCTCACTGTGCACCTGCTCGCTGCCTGTACCCGCTCGGCTGTAAGGGAGGTGGCCCGTGGCGATCACTGACGCCGTCATCTCGCAGACCCTGGCCACGTACCTGGAGCGATACCCGGACGAGACCGAGGCACTGTCTGCGCCGCTGCGGATACTCGCGGGCGGCAGTGGCTTCGCCTCGCGGCGCAACTTCCCGATGCACGTGACGGTGGGCGCGCTCCTGGTCCGTCGCGGCCTCGAGATCCTGCTGATCGAGCACCGGGCGTACGGGATCACCTTGCAGCCGGGCGGACATCTCGAGCCCACCGACGCGACGCTGGTTGACGCGGCCGTGCGCGAGCTCGCCGAGGAGACCGGACTCGACCCGGCGGGAGTGACCCTGGCGGATCCAGTGCCCGCGTACGTCGAGTACGGGCGCGTCCCGGCGCGCCCCGAGAAGGGCGAGCCGGATCACTTCCACCTCGACCTGGGGTACGCGTTCACGACGGACCGCGCGGACGTGGGGCAGATCCAGGAAGCGGAGGTGACCGGTGCCGCGTGGGTCCCGCTCGCAGATGCCGAACGGCTGGTCGGCCCGCGCATCGCCCGTGCGGTGAGCCGGACCGCCCGCGTCGGCTGACGCAGCGCCGGAGACCTCGGGCCCGGCCGTGCCACGGATGCGGCTGCATTCCCGGACCGCCACTTCCCCCCCCCGGAGCGAGTCGATGAAGACCTGCGACAACACCTCGGTCGGAATCGTCATCACCGATCACCAAGGCCGTTACCTGGTATTCGACCGTGCCACCCTCCCGCATGGCACAGCCCCTGCCGCGGGCCACATCGACGACCATGGAAGTCCCGAGGACGCGGCCCGCGCCGAGGTCGAGGAAGAACTCGGCTTGTCCGTCACCGGCCTTACCCGCATCACCGGCGGCTGGCGAGAGAACCGATGCCGCCGGTTGCCCGGCGCACGCGGCACTGGCCACGACTGGACCGTCTTCCACGCCGCCGTCACCGGCGAGCTCGTCCCGAGCGCCCGCGAGACGAAGAACGTCCGCTGGATCGACTCCGACGCCCTGCAGGAGCTGACGGACCGGACGGTCGTCCATGCCCAGGGACGTATGAGCGGGGCCGAGTTCGAGGCCGCGCCGGGCATCGAGCCAGTGTGGATCCAGTGGTTCGTCGACGTCGCCGCGATTCACATCAGCCCCGACGACCTGCTGCGGGTGGAAAAGCTCACCCGGTGACCGCCGCGCGCTCTCACCCTGAGCTCGGCGCGTCGGCCACCGCGGCCCCGATCGAGTCCTCCGGCTACAGCAAAGAGGAGAAGAAGCCTGAGTTCGCTGGCCGGGATCGCGACGTACGTGAACCACGACGACCGTCGCTGTCATCCACTCAGCGAAGAGCCTCACGTAGAACCTCCTCCATGGCAGGGAGCCGGTCGAGCAGCGCCAGAGCCGCTTTGTGGCGCACCTGTCCGTATGCCTCAAGTGCGGCATCGACGAGGTGCGGTCGTTCCACCGGCACCGACAGCGGAAAGGCCGAACAGAGCATCGCGGCACAGCCAACGCGAAGCGAGAACAAGAGGTCGTCCGCGGACGCCTTCGGGTTGGCCTCCCGGTAGGCCAGGGTGAGATCGGTGTAGCCGGCGAGCCAGTCCGTTGCACTGCTGTCCAGCACGCTCTTAGGGTCACAACCAAGACGTGCGATCTCCCAGGCCAGGTACCCGGTCGCGGGCGGACGGAAGTCCACGATCGCGGCCACTTCGGTGTCTTTGAACAGAACGTTGGGGCCGGCCGTGTCGCCGTGCAGGATCTGGACGGTGAGCTGCGGGAGCGAAGCGAGTGTCTTCTCGACGCCCGCCATGATGGCTTGCCGTTCCCGCGTCGCCCGCAGTGCCCACGCCTCGAACTTCCCGAGCCTGGGCTTGTGCTGGTAGGCATGGATGAGGCGGTTGAACCGATCCCGTGAGGCGCCCACGTCGCACACCGCGGCTCCCGGAGCCTGGCTGGGTGCGGCGGCGGGGTACGTAGCGAGCCGGCTGTGCAGTCGGCCCATCGCCGTGCCCGCCGACGCCCACCGTGCACCGGCCAGTGTTCCCTCGGCAGTCTCGGTGTGCGTCACGTACGACCACAGGGACATCGGCACGTGGCCGTGGGTGGCGATGAGCTGGTGATCGCGGCTGCGGGTTGCCCGCGCTGTCGCGACCCTTCCGTCGGCGGCGTACTCCGACAGTTCGATGGATGCCAGCTCCAGCTCCAGGGCCCGGAGTTCTCGGGTGCGGTAGACCTTGGCGAAGTGCCGCTGGCCACTCTGGTCTACGACCGCGAAGTTGTCCGTCGCGGTGCCTTCCGGAATGCGCTTGATGCCGGCCGGCAGGAGCCCGTACGCGAGCTCCAGCGTGGCGGCGAGGGCCGCCACCTGCTCCTCCTCCACGGCAGGGTCAGGTGGCGAGGAGGTGGGAGCGGGGGTGGTGGCGGGCTGGCGGGATGCGGTGGACATGGTCTCCTCGTCGGGGCACAGAAGTATGGGTCGGGGTCTGAGCCGGCAGCAGTTGTCGGGGGGCATGTGGCAGATCACGGCCCCGGGGCCTCGGGCGCTCAGCCGGGGCAGGGCTGCGCCGACGCGGAGGCGCCGCAAGCCCGCAGGCCCGGTGCCGGGCACGGCGTCAATGGGGTCATCCGGTTACATCTCCCTCGTTCGGGTTTCGGCGCGCGTTCGAGTCCGTGCCGGCCCCGCCCGTCGGGCCGACCAGTACGGCACCGCGGCGTCGCTGTCTGCTGAGTCGCTGATGCAGGCAGGGAAGCCGACATCCGGCAGCGCATGCGCGTGGCGATGGCGGCAGGTTCGGCACCACGTGGTCTGGGGGCAGGCCCGACCTGCGGGTGCCGCGGCCCCAGGCGGTGAGCCCTCTCGCATAGAGTGCGGGCGCGCGGGTGCCCCTGCCGTTTCCCGCCGGGGGAGCTCGGGAGCCTACGTCCCTTGGCTCAGCAGGCATCCGTCGGACCGTTCCACCAGGAGGAATCACAGTGTCATCCCCGCAGGTCATCACCCCCGTGGAAATGCTCGCCGATGCGAAGAGGCAGCTGGGTTTCCCCAGCATCGTCGCCATCTGCGGCTCCACGCGCTTCATGGCCGAGATGGCGGAGGCAGAGCTGCGGGAGACGTACGCAGAGCCCAGGGGAGGCATCGTCGTCAAGCCCGGTTGCGACCTGAAGACGCCTCACCCCCTGTGGTCCGACCCCGTTGAGGCCGAGGCCCTGAAAGACCGCCTTGACGAACTGCACCGGTCGAAGATCCTGCTGGCTGATGAGGTGCTCGTGGTCGGCGACTACATCGGAGACAGCACCCGGGCCGAGATCGCCTACGCCCGCTCCTTGGGCAAGCCCGTGCGGTTCACGCACCCCGACGTTGACCCCGACGCCTGAGTACCCCTTCTCCAGCCCTGGGCGGATACCGCGTCGGGTGGGTTGACCGGCCGGATGGCGTGGTGGTGCGAGGAGGCTCATGCGGTGGCCGATCGCATGGCGGCCGTGACAGCGGCCGCCAGCGGCTGCTGGTGGCTCATCAGGTAGAAGTGGTTGCCGTCGTACCGCTGGAGCCCGCGGAAGCGCGTGGTGGCCATCTGCCAGGAGAGCAGACTCTCCTCGCTGGCCAGTTCGTCGCCGCTGCCCCCGAACACCGACAGCGGAACGGGCAGCGCCTCGGGGCTGCGCGGAGGTGTCCAGGTGTCCAGCAGCTTGAAGTCGTTGCGGAACACGGGGGCGAACGTGCTCCAGACGGATTCGTCGTCGAGCAGTTGAGGTGTGCTGCCGCCCACGTCTCGTAGCCAGCGGCGCAGTTCGCCGTCGGACATGAGGTGGGGGCGGACCTCGTCGGTTGCTGCTTCTCGCGGGATGCCGTAGGCGGACACCCCCACCCAGTCAGGGATCGGGCCCCCTTCGTGGTGCAGTCGGCGGGTGAGCTGGTAGGCCAGGAGCGCGCCCATGCTGTGCCCGAAGAACCCGAAAGGCCGGTCGAGCAGCGGAGCGATCGCGGTGTGGAAGTAGTCGACCAGCTGGTCGCAGTCGTCGATCAGCGGGAGCGCCTGCAGCTGACCCCGGCCGGGGGCCTCAAGGAGGCAGAGCTCCCAGTCCTCGGGGAAGTGCTGCGCCCAGCCCCGGTAGAGCAAGTGCGACCCACCGGCGTGGTGGAACAGGAACAGGCGCACCGCTGGATCGTTCAGGGTTCTCGGGCGGATGAGCGGGTGAGCCGCCGCCCTGGCGGGGAGCTGTGCAGTGAGGGCGGCGTGCAGTTCGGCGAGGGTGCTGGCCCCGCTGGTGAGCACGGTGTTCTCCGGGACGTCGAACGCGTTGTCCACGCGGGTGGAGATCTCGAGCATCAGCAGCGAGTCGATGTCGAGCTGGTCGGTGAAGTGCGCCTGGTCGGCGACCTCGTCGGGTTCGATCTCCAGTACTCCGGCTATCAGGGAGCGGAGATCCTCGATGGTCACGGTCGCGCCGCTCATAGGTGTTCCCCCGGCTTCTGCGTGGATGGACGAGTGGTCGGTGGCGTGGTCAGGAACAGGGCTGCTGCCGCGTCGTGGTGCAGACCCCCGGCCGTGGCGACAATGTGCCCGGTGGCGCCCGTGTCCAGGTGGGCGGCCGCTGCTGCGCACTGGAGGACTCCCAGAGCCCCGGACAGGGGGCCCAGCTGGGCTTCCAGGTCGATTCGATGCGTGGCTCCGAGCAGCTTCGTCCCGGTGTTCGCCTCGTTTCCGAGCCACAGGTCGACGGGTTCCTCTCCCGCTGCACCGGCGGTGGCCAGCGCTTCGGCGAGATCGCGGGCCCGTGCGTAGCCGGCAATCGCGGCGCGCGGGCGGGCGCCACGGTCAGCGGCCGTGTCCGACGGTTCGAGGACGACGGCGACCGCCGCGTCAGTGGACCGCTCACCGAGCAGCTTCGCCGCCACATCGTTGGCCGGTTCGACCCCGACGACGAGGACCGCGGTGGCACGGTGGGCCGAGATGAGGTTCCGGGCCCAGGCGAGGGCGTCCAGACCGCTCGTGATGCCGTTGCAGACGGTGAGGTTGGGGCCGCGTAGCCCGTAGCGGATGGCCACCCAGCCGGCGACGACGTTGCTTGAGGTCTGAGGCAGGCTCAGCGGGCTGAGCCCTGTGACGCCTTCTTGGGTGATGGTGTCGGCGGCTTCACACACGCTGTCCGCATTGCCCAGGTTGGTGCTGACCACGACGGCGGTCGAGTCAGCCGCACCCGTGAACGCGCCTTCGGCGTCCAGAAGGGCGGCGTCGCGGAGGGCGGACTCGGCGGCTCGCAGAGCGAGGCGGGACGCACGGTCCTTGTGGCGCATCTCGCGCCCGCGGAGCCCGGTCACGAGGTCAAAACCGCCCTCGCCGGGCAGCGGTCCGAGGAGGTCGCCGTACGCCGCGACACCGGGCACCGCCAGTCCGATGCCAGTGACGACGACCTCCCGGGCATGCGGGACGCTCATCCGTGCGCCACTCGTCGAGCTCATCGGGCGGCCTCCACGATCGCGACGGCGTTGATCCCTCCGAAGCCGAAGGCGTTGATCTGAGCAATGCCCAGGTCACCGGAGTGGGGGGGAGACCGGTGCGGGTGGTGGTCGCGGCGATGGACTGCACGACGACCTCGTGGCTGTTCAGCGCTCTGCCGCGCCAGTTCATGGTGATCGCGGAGAACAGCCGATGGTGCTGTCACGTTGACTGAGCGGGTGGGATGATCTTCGGGTTGATCATGGTGGAGGGGGAGTCGTCCGTGGGGAGCGCGTCGCCGTCGTACAGGGGTCACCGGTACCCGGTCGAGGTGATCTCCCACTGCGTGTGGCTGTACTTCCGGTTCCCGCTCAGCTTCCGTGAGGTCGAGGAGCTGTTGCTCGAGCGCGGCGTGATCGTCTCCTACGAGACCATCCGCCGCTGGTGCCTGAAGTTCGGGCAGCAGTACGCCAATTCGCTGCGCCGCCGCCGGCCCCGGCCTGGTGACAAGTGGCACCTGGACGAGGTCTTCATCAAAATCAACGGAGAGCAGAAGTACCTGTGGCGGGCTGTCGACCAGGACGGCATGGTGCTGGACATCCTCGTACAGAACCGGCGGGACAAGACCGCGGCCAGGCGATTCTTCCGTCGTCTGGTGAAGACGACCCGTACGGTGCCGCGGGTGGTCGTCACGGACAAGCTCCGCTCTACGGCGCCGCTCACCGCGAGGTCACGCCCTCGGTCGAGCACCGCTCCCACAAGGGCCTGAACAACCGGGCGGAGAACAGCCACCAGCCCACCCGCCAGCGCGAACGCGCGATGAAGGGATTCCGCAGCATCGGTGGAGCACAGCGGTTCCTGTCCGCGTTCAGCGGCATCTCACCCCACTTCCGGCCCCGCCGCCACCTGATGACCGCCGCCCACTACCGCGCCGAGATGACCACCCGCTTCGCCATCTGGGACCAGATCACCGGCGCTGCAAGCCGGCCCACCACGGCCTGACCCCAGGCCCGAAACGCAAGCCCACCACACCCCGACGCCCCATCAGACACTCACACACCCAACAACGTGACAGCGCCCCGACGAGGACACCCCACCGGACAGCTCCGCCTCGCGGAGGAGCCGTTGCCCTGAACTCGGGAAAGCCGCACCCCGCAACCGTAGAATCCCCGCCAGCGAACCGGCGAGGACTCATGCACGATCGAGGCTAATTGCAGGAAGCGGGCGGCGTCTGGAAGGTCTGCTGCCCCTTCACTTGGATCTTACCGATGAACTTCGGGCACCCTTTCTGCGGGTACGCGTCATTCCATAGCTTCGTCTTGGTCTTGCCCGCCTTCAGGTAGAACCACCCTTTCCAGTGATTCTTCCCGGCCCTTTCGTAACCGATTCGAGCCTTGATGCGCTTTCCTGAATTCTTGGCGTACTGGACTACGATGTCATGATTTGCATCGATGACAGAGGCGCACAAGCGCCCACTGGTGATTTTTGTGCAGCGGGGCCCGTAGGTTGTGCCCGGACCGGAAGTCGGTTGAGTGCTCTGGGCCGACGCTGGTGTCCCGATTCCCGTAGCCAGCAGCGCGACTGCGGCCACGGTGATGCGTAGTGCGTACTTCTTCATCGGTGGGTCCTTTCCTTAGGCCAGTGCAGGAAACGAGTGGGGGCTAGACCTGACGACCCGGATCGAGGGGTCGTGTTGTTCCTCGCTCCTCCCATGGTTGAAACGCGCTTTGCCGTGGGTGCCATTCGATTTTCTCTTCCTCCACTGGAGGCTGTTGTTCTGCCCGCCGGCCACGCGCCAGCAGCAGCGCAGGGGCTGATGTGGCCGGCAGGTGCAGATGCGGGACTGTGGTGGGGCAGTGCTGCCTGGTGCTCTGCGGGTCGGGTCATCCGGTCTCGACCGACGCCGCGCCCGGGGGAGACCGGAACCCAGTCCGGTCGTGCGCCCGGTCGACGGGCCGGCACGCGAGAACAAATCCAGCGGTGGTCCTGCTTGCGCACACGGCCGGGAACGGCCTGTTGCGGGGGTTCCCGGCAGTGTCACGTGCTGGTGGTGTTCTCAGGTCAGCACTTGTTGTCCGGGTGTACGGAGCCGCCGTCGTCCAGGCGGGCGTTGTAGACCCAGCCCTGGAAGTTGGTGTTGTCGACGCGGACGTGGGTCCACTTGTTGCCGGCGGAGTTCTTCACCCAGCAGTGGTAGTTCAGCACGACCGCGGTGCCGACCGTGTAGGTGACGCCGCAGTCCTTGCTGGGGCCGGAACGGAGCTGGGCGCTGGTTCCCTTGGCGGTGCCCGTCCCGGGGGACTTGTTCGACCAGCCGACGCCGCCGGGGCAGGCGCTGGATCCGGTGGGTACGGCGGTGGCCGCGGGTGCTGTCGCAGTGAGGGCTGCGCCTGCCATGAGGAGCGATGCGGCGGCCGCGGTGGCCCACTTCCTAGTCCGGACGGGCGAATTCAGTGTGCTCATCGTTTCTTCTCCTTGTTCCAGAGGCAGCCTGGACGGCTGCTCGATCGAGTCGTTCTTGGGCGAGTCCTGCTCCTTGGCCTGGGCTCCCTTCCGGGCGGGGTGCGGACCCCCGTTCCGCACCCCGCGGGTGACGGCTCGCCGTGATGGTTCGCCGGGTTCGGGTTCTTCGTTCGCGGGCCGGCCGTCCCGGTGTTCCGGGGTGGTGGTGTGCGGCCCGACGAGTTCGAGTTCACCGGGTGGGGAGTTGATTGGCAGCCCGTCTGAGCTGCACTGATCAATCGGTATCCGGGATGGCTCGATTCGCCCCTGCCCCGTTGCGGGCCTGTCGCCCGTTTCCCTACGGTGGCCGTTCGCACAGGGCCGGCCGGTGTGGGAGCGGGGAAAATACGTGGGGCGTCCGGAGAACCCGATCGATCCGCAGGACGGGCCCATCGCGCGGTTCGCTCACGAGCTGCGCAAACTGCGGGACGAGGCCGGCGCACCCGCCTACCGGGCCATGGCACGGCGGGCCGGCTACTCCGCGGCGACACTCTCGCAGGCCGCCGGGGGCGAGCGTCTACCGACCCTGCCGGTCCTCCTGGCCTACGTCACCGTGTGCCGCGGCGACACCGCGGACTGGCAGCACCGGTGGGAGCGGGCGAACGCGGAACTCCTGCGCCTGCCCCGCCCGGCGGACCAGGACACCGAACCCCCCTACCGGGGGCTCGCACGCTTCGAGCCGGGTGACGAGGACCTGTTCTTCGGCCGCGACCACCTCATCGACGACCTGCTCGAACTGGCCCGCAACCGCCGTGTCACCGCCCTTGTCGGAGCGTCGGGCAGCGGCAAGTCCTCCCTCCTGCGCGCCGGCCTGGTACCCCACCTCCGCCACACCGACCAACCCGCCCCACGGCCCGCAGCACTGCGCATCATCACCCCCGGCACCCACCCACTGCGCACCCACGAACAACACCTGAACCCCGCAACCACCACAGGCGGGAACGAGGGGGCGGCGACGTGGCTGATCGTCGATCAGTTCGAGGAAATCTTCACCCTGTGCCGGGATCCGGCCGAACGCACCACGTTCATCGACCGGCTCCTGACCGCCAACAACCCCGACAGCCGACTGCGCGTCCTGATCGCGATCCGAGCCGACTTCTACAACCGGTGCCTCGAACACCACAACCTCATCACCGTGCTGCGCGACGCCACCATGCCCGTCGGGCCGATGAACGCGGACGAACTGCGGGAAGCGATCGTCAAGCCCGCCACCGCCCGCGGACTGATCGTCGAACGCGGCCTGACCGCCCGCATCCTCCAGGACATCGACGGCGAACCCGGTGCCCTGCCCCTGATGTCCCACGCCCTCCTGGAAACCTGGCGCCGCCGCAGAGGCAAAGCCCTCACCGAAGCCGCCTACGACGCCGCCGACGGACTCCACGGCGCCATCACCCACACCGCCGAAACCGCCTACACCACCCTCACACCCGCCCAGGCCGTACTCGCCCGCCGTATTCTGCTCCGCCTGATCACTCCCGGCGAAGGGACCCAGGACACCCGGCGCCCCGTCGACCGCACCGAACTCGACACCGCGGACCCCACCGACACCAACGTGGTACTCGAACGCCTCACCTCCGCCCGCCTCCTCACCGTCGACGGCCCCACCATCGACCTCGCCCACGAAGCCCTCATCACCGCCTGGCCCAGACTCCGCCGATGGATCGACGAAGACCGCGAACGCCTGCGCATCCACCGCCAGCTCACCGAAGCCACCCACATCTGGAACAACCTCGACCACGACCCCGGAGCCCTCTACCGCGGCACCCGACTCGCCACCGCCGAAGAAACCTTCCCAACACCCCAGGCACGATCCGACCTCACCCTCCCGGAACAGGAATTCCTCACCACCAGCCAACAACGCCAGAAAGCCGCAGCACGCCGCACCCGGCGCCTCAACACCGTCCTGTCCTGCATGCTCGCCCTGGCGCTGCTCGCTGCCGGGGTTGCCTTCTGGCAGAGGCAGACTGCCCTCACCGCACAGCAGACTGCCCAGTCCCGGCAGACCGCCGCGCAGTCCGCAGCCCTGCTGGAAACGGACCCCGACCTCGCCTCGCTGCTGGCCGTCCAGGCCTACCGGACCAGCCCCACGACCGAAGCCATGGCCAGCCTGAACGCGGCCGCCGACCATCCCCTCCGCCACCTACTCACGGGCCACACCGGTGCCGTGTACTCGGTGGCGTTCAGTCCTGACGGCCGCACTCTGGCTACCGGGGGCGAGGACCGGTCGGTGCGGTTGTGGGACGTGGCGTCGGGCATGATCCGCGCCACCCTCACAGGCCGCACCGAGGGAGTGAACTCGGTGGCGTTCAGTCCTGACGGCCGCACTCTGGCCACCGGGGGCGAGGACCGGTCGGTGCGGTTGTGGGATGTTGCGTCGGGCATGATCCGCGCCACCCTCACAGGCCGCACCGAGGGAGTGAACTCGGTGGCGTTCAGTCCTGACGGCCGCACTCTGGCCACCGGGGGCGAGGACCGGTCGGTGCGGTTGTGGGATGTTGCGACGGGCAAGATCCGCGCCACCCTCACAGGCCGCACCGAGGGAGTGAACTCGGTGGCGTTCAGTCCCGACGGCCGGACCCTCGCCACCGGTGATTTCAACCAGGTGCGGTTGTGGGACGTGGCGTCGGGAACAGCCCGGACCACCCTCACAGGCCGCATGGAGGGAGTGAACTCGGTGGCGTTCAGTCCCGACGGCCGGACCCTCGCCACCGGTGATTTCAACCAGGTGCGGTTGTGGGACGTGGCGTCGGGAACAGCCCGGACCACCCTCACAGGCCGCATGGAGGGAGTGAACTCGGTGGCGTTCAGTCCCGACGGCCGGACCCTCGCCACCGGTGATTTCAACCAGGTGCGGTTGTGGGACGTGGCGTCGGGAACAGCCCGGACCACCCTCACAGGCCACACCGGGGTGGTTCACTCGGTGGCATTCAGCCCTGACGGGCGCACTCTCGCCACCGGAAGCGGTGACCGGTCAGTGCGGTTGTGGGACATGAGCACGGGCAAGATCCTCAGCGGCCACACCGGCGTGGTGGCCTCGGTGGCGTTCAGTCCCGACGGCCGGACCCTCGCCACCGGGGGCGAGGACGGGTCGGTGCGGTTGTGGAACGTGGCGTCGGGCAAAGCCCGCACCACCCTCACCATCCGCACCAAGCACATATACGGGGTGGCCTCGGTGGCGTTCAGTCCCGACGGCCGGACCATCGCCACTGGCGGCGATGACGGGAAAGCGCTGCTGTGGGACGTGGCGTCAGGCAAGGCGCGCACCATCCGCACCAAGCACACCGACGGGGTGTACTCGGTGGCATTCAGCCCTGATGGCCGCACTCTGGCCACCGGAGGCGGCGATCTGTCGGTGCGGTTGTGGGACGTGGCGTCGGGCAAGATCCGTGCCACCCTCACCGGCCATACCAAGGAGGTGGAATCGGTGGCGTTCAGTCCTGACGGCCGGACTCTCGCCACCGGCAGCCTCGACCGGAGAGCGTGGTTGTGGGACGTGGCCTCGGGCAAGATGCGCACCACCCTCACCGGCCATACCGAAGGGGTGTACTCGGTGGCGTTCAGTCCTGACGGCCGGACTCTCGCCACCGGCAGCCTGGACGGGAAAGCGCTGTTGTGGGACGTGGCGTCGGGCAAGACCCGTGCCACTCTCACCGGCAGCCAGTCTCAAGTGGTGTTCAGTCCGGACGGCCGCACTCTGGCCACCGGCAATCACGAATCGGCAGTGCAGCTATGGGATGTGGGCACCCGTACGATCCGGGCCACCCTCCCCCGCCACACCGAGGAGGTCTTCTCGGTGGCGTTCAGTCCTGACGGCCGGACCATTGCCACCGGCAGCGATGACAAGACAGTACAGCTGCGGAATGTGTCCCTGCTCGGACCGAATGAGGCAATGCGTAAGATCTGCCGCGCTCTGCACCGAGATTTCACCTCGGCCGAGCGGTCGCTGTATCTGCCGGATCAGAAGCACTCTCCCGTATGTCCCTGACCTACGCCCACCCCACCCCTCAGCCACGTCCACAGGCAGCGGGCATGATGGTGAACGGTGTCGTACCGGCGATCACTCCTCGCCGGTCCGACCCTTCTCGGCTCCGCCCTTCCCCGCCCGGGCGGGGAAGGGCGGAGCCGAGAAGGGTCGGGCGGACTATCCGCAGCCGGTACGAGGGCACCCAGAGACGGCTGGCAGCCTGGGCGGATGACCGAGCACCGACCAAGGAACTATGGGCCGCTTGACACTTGATGTGGCCTCGTCATGCTCCCCGGTTCGAGGGGGCTGCTCATGCCCATGCTGGTGGCCACGGGGCTCCTAGCGAATGGCCGGGAATCCGCCGTTCGCCCGTTGGCTCTGGCGGTAGACCCTTACGAACCCATGGAAACACCTCTTCAATAACTCGCAGCGGCCGGTGTCACGCCCACCGCAGACCGAGCCCGGTGAGGACCTCGCGCTCCTCGGGGGAGCTCGTCCCGCCAGCTCTTGGTCCCGGTGTCCCGTACCACCCGGCCGGGCCGGTGTCCGCTCCGGCAGTTCCTGGTTTGTGCCGGGCGAGGGCGGCATTCCCGCCCGGATGCCCCGGCCGGCCGTCCTGGTCCGGAGCGGTGGGTGGGGGTTGCATAGGGTTGCAGTCGGGGGAGAGCCATCCGGTGGGGGTGGTGGCGGCGAATGATCATCAGGTGGCGGCCGGCCGCCGGAGACTGAGCGAAACCCCTGGGGTGAGGGCTGATGAAACCGAACACGCACACCGTTCTCCACGACCCGCACGGGCTGTACGGTGCGGACTTACCCCTGGATCGCGCCCCCTACGAGCGGTTGGTCGCCGCGGTCCTGTCCTGGACCGACCGGGTCGCCCTCACCCCGCACGACTTCGAGCAGATCGCCCTGCAGCTGACCGGTCACGCCCGTGCCGTCGCCACCGACGTCCGCCACCACACCGATCTCCTGGACGAGGACACCGGCCCCCGAGCCCTGGCCGAGATCCTCCTCGCCGAAGCCCAACGCCGCCTCAGCACACCCCACCAGGGCACCCTGCACTGCGTGCAGAACCGGGCCCGCCTCATCCGCGCCCTCTACGAACGCCTCGACCGCCTCCAGACCGCCCCGGGCAACGCGACCACCTGAACCCGCCACCGGCCACCGCAGCCGACGG